>NZ_JBWMAW010000032.1:0-12390 GCF_056521395.1 Rhodoferax sp. LS1R11 | reverse complement strand
CCCTGACAACAGGCCCCAGGGGCCACAAAATAGGGCGATTGACGCTTCGTTTTCAAGAAATCGCACTGTCATCAGCCTCGGCTGGCGTTTTGACGGCACTTGTTCAGCGTAGCCTTAAGGCTTCGTCCCGTTGAATGGGTGCGGTAAGCAAAAATTTCAGCTCGTGGATGTGTCGGCGGGCTTGCCGAGCAGCTTGCCAACTCCGGCCCAATCGGTCACCGGTGTAATGACGCGCACTTTCATCAAGCCCATGCCCATTGGCGAAGGACAATCGATTGAACCGCTTGGCCTGAGCAACTAATCGCCTCATTGGTACAAGCATTGCCGACTTTGGTGTCGACCAATGGTGTTGGAGGCTTTTGTTGCAAAGTTCAAAAATCATTGGGGTCAACGGGCGCATTGGTGTGAAGAGGGGGAGTTGCAAGTAAAGCTAACCAGTTCATTGGTGGCTTCTCTTCGCGCCCTGGGTGGCCGCTTAGACTATTCGAAGCACCCGCCGAATGATGGCAGCATCCCGCCTCAGTTAAATTTTCCTTTGGCTGCCCATGCAACGAGTTCATCGACGAGGTAGCGCACTCGAGGACTCAGTTGGGCCCGTTTGGGCCAGACCGCGTGGATGTCGATACCAACGCTCGAATACATCTGCAGGACCGGTCGCAATCGACCGTCGTTGAGGTGTTCCCGCACCATCGAAATTGGGAACTGCCCCAGGCCAAGTCCACTTGCGGCTGCATCCACCATCGCCTCCCCGTCACTCAGTTGATGGGTCGACGGGGGCGTGAAACGCTTCACCACTTCTTCATCTTTAACAAGCCACACCAGCGGCGGTCCCTTCGGGGTGCCGACGATGCATCGGTGCTGACGCACGTCTGGCAAACTGATGGGCTCGCCCATGGCGCGCAGGTAGTCGGGTGACGCACAGATCACCCTTTCCTGTGTCGCCAGGTGTCTTGCCACCAGGTGACTGGTGTCTTTAAGCGCGCCAAAGCGGATCGCAATGTCGACGTCGTCCTGAAGCAAATCGCTGGTTTCGTCGGTGAAGGTCAAGCTCAGGCTCAAACCAGGATGGGGTCTCGTGATCTCGATGAGTGCTGGCAATAGCATACGACGGCCGAACGCGACTGGCATGTCAATGTGAATGCGGCCACTGAGAACGCGATTGCTTGAAGAAAGCGCAGCCTGTGCCGCGGTGATTTCATCCAGGGCTGAAGTACATGCAACCAGGTACGCCTCGCCATCCGCAGTCAGTCGAGTCAAGCGCGTTGTTCGATGGAACAGTTTGATGCCCAGCGCCTGTTCCAGCCGGGCGATTGTTTTGCCGACCGAGGACTTTGTCAGCCCCATACGTTTTGCTGCTTGTGTGAAATTGTCGGACCGCGCCGCAGTGACAAAGACAGACACCCCCCACAGGGGATCTTGCTCAACTAAAGTATCCATTAATTCTACTCTTAAGATATTTTATAGATATATATAACTATATTTTCTACTTTAACATCATGTCTGTGATCGTTTGGAAAACCTGTTCTTGGCGACGCTCAACCCGTTTTTACCCATCAAGGAGTTCCCCATGCCTGTCGTTCGAGTAAGTTGGTTCGAAGGAAAAGACCAAGACCAAAAGGCCAAAGTGGCCGCCGAAATCACCGAAAGCATCGTGCGCAACACTGCAACGGATCCCAACTACATCTACGTCATCTTCGAAGACGTCAAAGCGTCCGACTGGGCCGGCGCGGGCAAGCTGTTCGGTGAGGCGAGTCCGACAAGCTGATGACACTTCACCCGAAAGAATGGTCGCGGTTTTCTCGCTTTTTTAGAGCGTTGACAATGATTAGCTCACAGGATTAGGCGTCGTCTGGGCAATTCTGATGGAAAATTTTTGGCGCCTATTTCTGGTCTGGTGAATGCAAGTCTGCTTCCGGGCGCTGAATTCAAAGCCCGCTGCGACTGCTAGGGGTCGGGACTCGCCCGTCATGACAAAATCAGAATGCCCATTCCGGACCTGGAGCGGTAGTCCAACTGCACGGTCAATCCCATCGTTCTGGATGTTCACGGCACTGGACTAATTGGTTAAATTTATTGGGATAGACACCTTGTTTCTGACTCTAATATGCTGAATTCATTCGATATTGACGCCGTGATCGTGGACCTGGATGGCACGATGGTGGACACCTTGGGCGACTTCTGTGTCGCGCTGAACTTGATGCTGTCCGACCTGCCGGCCCCTTTCGTGCACCAGCACGTTGACCGTGCCACGGTGGAACGCCTGGTCGGCAAGGGCTCAGAACATTTGATAAAAAGTGTTCTAGCCCTTGTGGCACGTTCGCGGGCAGCTATCAATAATATAGCGAATGAGCCGGTCTCAGGCGCGCTGTATGACCTGGCCTGGCAAAGCTACCAGCGCCACTACCTGGCCATCAATGGTCAGCATGCCGATGTCTATCCCGGTGTGCTGGAAGGCCTCACCGCCTTCAAAGCCAGGGGGCTGAAGCTCGCCTGTCTGACCAACAAGCCCACGGCTTTTGCACAGGCCTTGCTCCAGGACAAGGGCCTTTCAGATTTCTTTGAGGTGACCTTTGGCGGTGACGCGTTCGAGCGCAAAAAGCCCGACCCGCTGCCGCTCCTCAAAACGTGTGAGGCACTGGGTTGCGAACCGCACCGGACGCTGATGATTGGCGACTCCAGCAACGACGCCCAGGCCGCACGTGCCGCAGGCTGCCCCGTGCTGTTGGTGACCTACGGCTACAACCATGGCGAGCCGGTTCGTGATGTGGACGCGGATGGCTTCATTGACACCTTGGCAAGCTTGTGCATCGCTTGAAGCGCTGCAAAAAATTTCTTATCCACGGGTTCTGGCTGCCGCGCCTTTGGCAACGCCCACATCACGGCGTTCCGTGCCTTTGTACGGCGCTGCTTTGGGCGCGTGAGATCGCACGGCCGCGGGCAGGGCAATGCCGTGATGGTCTTCGCGGTCTCCCAGTTTGAAAATCGACACCACCTGCACCAGGTCCTGCGCCTGTGATTTGAGGCTGCTGGCCGCGGCCGCCATTTCTTCCACCAACGCGGCGTTTTGCTGTGTGGCGTTGTCCATTTGGGTCACGGCTTCGCCCACTTGGGCGAAGCCGGCACTTTGCTCGGCGCTGGCTGCGCTGATTTCGCCCATGATGTCGGTCACGCGGCGAATGCTGCTGACCACTTCGGTCATGGTGGCACCCGCGCGGTCCACCAGCAAGCTGCCTTGTTCGACCCGGTCAACACTGGCGCCAATCAGGCTTTTGATCTCCTTGGCCGCCTCAGCCGATCGACCGGCCAGGCTGCGCACTTCGCTGGCGACGACCGCAAAGCCGCGACCTTGCTCGCCCGCGCGGGCGGCTTCCACGGCGGCGTTCAGGGCCAGGATGTTGGTCTGAAAGGCAATGCCGTCAATCACCCCGATGATGTCGGCAATCTTGCGTGACGATTCGTTGATGCCCTTCATGGTTTCGACCACTTGGGATACCACCTCGCCACCCTGAATGGCCACGGTCGACGCACTCATGGCCAGCTGGTTGGCCATGAGTGCGTTGTCGGCGTTTTGGCGCACCGTGGAGCTGAGTTCTTCCATGGAGGCGGCGGTTTCTTCCAGCGCGCTGGCTTGCTGTTCGGTGCGCGCTGAGAGGTCATGGTTGCCCTGGGCAATTTCAGCGCTGGCGTTGGCCACACTTTCAGACCCTGTGCGTACGCTGGAGACTACTTTCACCAGGCTGGCCTGCATGGCACTGAGGCTGGAGAGGAGTTGGCCGAGTTCGTTGGTGCTTTGGTGGCTGGTGCGGGCTGTCAGGTCACCTGCCGTGATCTGGCGCGCCATCTCACTCGCTTCAATCAGCGGACGCGTGATGGCATTTGACAGACGCCAGGCAATGAAGAGGCTCAACACCAGGCTGATCAGGCCCAGCGCGATCAGCAGGTGGCGGCTGGTTGCATCGGTGTCCTGAATTTCCTGGGCGAGCGTGTCTATTTCCTCGCGCTGGTTGTTCATCAGGGCTTCAATTTTGCCGATGTAGAGTTTGGCGGTGGGAGTGAACTGCTGGTCCAGAAGCTGGTTGGCCTCGTCGGCCTTGCCTTCTTTTTTGAGCGCCCAAATTTTGTCCCGCGTAAGAATGTAGGCCTTGCGCTGTTCGCCAATCTCAGCAAAAAGCGTTTTTTCCTTGTCGGTTTCCATCAGGCCTTCAATGGCTTTTTGGTAGGCCGTGGAGCTTTTGGTTGATTCCGCCTGATCTTCGGCGAAAAAGGTGGCCAGTGACGGATCGCTGCTGCGCGCAATGGCCGAGGTCCGGCGCACGCCGGTGTGGATGTTGCGGTACCAGTCGCTGACGATGCGCTCCGTTTTGATGGAGTTGGCCACCATGGCGCGGGTTTGCTCGGCGACCAGATTCAGGCGGGTGACGCCCACGATCACGCTGATCAGGGACAAGAGGAGGACCAGTGCAAAACCCAGTCCGAGGCGCTTGCTGATGGACAGGTTGGACAAAAAGAACGGCATGGAGTCTCCAAACGAAGGCGCTAATAATTGTTCCTTGGCAGGACTGATTCAAGGTTAGGGTGTCCCTGATTGCCTCTTATTTCGACCACTTGGCCGATTTCTCAAGGACTGTTACATGCCCATCGGCAGGCTTCAGTTTGATACACTGCCAGCATGTTCATTCACCGAATTCTCATCACAGGTTGTAGCGACCGGGGAGCCTGGCTTTGGCGCCCGCAGCAAGACACGTCGGCACTCGCCTGACTTTCTCCGCTTCCTTGTTTGAATGAACCGCAGCCCCGGCTGCTTGCTGGACCTGCCGCGCACTGACTGCCCCCTGCGCAGTTCGCGTGCCCAAAGTCCGGCACCGAATTGAAAGAACCCATCCCGTGATCTCTGAACTCGAATTCAAAAGCCTCAGCGCCCAGGGCTACAACCGCATTCCATTGATGGCAGAAGCCTTTGCCGATCTGGAAACGCCTTTGTCGCTGTACCTCAAGCTGGCGCACTCCAAAGACGGCGGCAAATACAGCTTTTTGCTGGAATCCGTTGTCGGTGGCGAGCGCTTTGGCCGCTACAGCTTCATTGGCCTGCCGGCCCGCACGCTGGTGCGTTCCATGGGTTTTGGCCCAGATGCGCGTACCGAAGTGGTGACCGACGGCGTGGTGGTCGAGACGTCGACCGTCAACCCGCTGGACTTCATCGCGGACTACCAAAAGCGCTTCAAAGTGGCGCTGCGCCCCGGCTTGCCACGCTTTTGCGGTGGCCTGGCGGGTTACTTTGGTTATGACGCGGTGCGCTACATCGAGAAAAAGCTCGAAGCTTCGTGCCCGCCCGACACCCTGGGCTGCCCCGACATCCTGCTGTTGCAGTGCGAAGAGTTGGCGGTGATCGACAACCTCTCGGGCAAGCTGTACCTGATCGTTTATGCCGACCCGGCCCGCCCGGAAGCCTATGCCAACGCCAAGAAGCGTCTGCGCGAGCTGAAAGAGCAGCTCAAATACTCGGTCAGCGCCCCGATGGTCAAGCCCACGCAAAGCTATCCGGCCGAGCGCGACTTTGCCAAGGCCGACTACATCGCCGCCGTGGAGCGTGCCAAGGAACTGATTGCGGGCGGCGACTTCATGCAGGTGCAGGTGGGCCAGCGCATCAAGAAGCGTTACACCGAGTCGCCGCTGAGTTTGTACCGGGCGCTGCGCGCGCTCAATCCCAGCCCGTACATGTATTACTACCACTTTGGCGATTTCCATGTGGTGGGCGCCTCGCCCGAGATTCTGGTGCGCCAAGAGCAGGTCACGCTGGACGGACAGACCGAGCAGAAAATCACCATCCGTCCGCTGGCTGGCACCCGCCCGCGTGGCGCCAGCCCCGAGCTGGACAAGGCCGCCGAGGTGGAGCTGATCAACGACCCCAAAGAGCGCGCCGAGCATGTGATGCTGATCGACCTGGCGCGCAACGATATTGGCCGCATTGCCAAGATCGGGACGGTCAAGGTGACCGAGGCCTTCTGCGTCGAGCGCTACAGCCATGTGATGCACATCGTGAGCAATGTCGAAGGCACGCTGCTGGACGGCATGACAAGCATGGACGTGCTCAAGGCCACGTTCCCCGCAGGCACGCTCACGGGTGCGCCCAAGGTGCACGCCATGGAGCTGATCGACAAGCTGGAGCCGACCAAGCGTGGCCTGTACGGCGGCGCCTGCGGTTACCTGAGCTACGCGGGTGACATGGACGTGGCGATTGCGATCCGCACCGGCATCATCAAGGACCAGACGTTGTATGTGCAAGCCGCCGCCGGGGTGGTGGCCGATTCGGTGCCCGAGCTGGAGTGGAAAGAGACGGAGGCCAAGGCCCGCGCGCTCTTGCGGGCCTCCGAGTTGGTGGAAGAAGGACTGGAGTGAACCATGACAACTAGCATGACTGAAAAAATCAAACTCCTGATGATCGACAACTACGACTCGTTCACCTACAACATCGTCCAATACCTGGGCGAGTTGGGGGCCGAGGTCGAGGTGTTTCGCAACGACGAAATCACGCTGGACGAGATCGACGCCAAGCTGGCTGCCGGTCAACTCGACCGCCTGGTGGTGTCCCCCGGCCCGTGTTCCCCGGCCGAAGCGGGCATTTCGGTGGCCGCGATTCAGCACTTTGCCGGCAAGCTGCCGATTCTGGGCGTGTGCCTGGGGCACCAGTCGATTGGCGCGGCCTTTGGCGGCAAGATCATCCGCGCGCAGCAGCTGATGCACGGCAAGACCAGCGTCATCACGACCACGCAGGAAGGCGTGTTTGCCGGGCTGCCCGCGCAGTTCACGGTCAACCGCTACCACTCGCTGTCGATCGAGCGCGCCACCTGCCCGCCGTGCCTGAAGGTCACGGCCTGGACCGAGGACGGCGAGATCATGGGCGTGAAGCACACCGCGCTGGACATCGAGGGCGTGCAGTTTCACCCCGAGAGCATCCTGACCGAACACGGCCACGCCATGTTGAAAAACTTCCTGGCGTCGCGGCTGTAGTTGATGCTATCTATTTGGTAGCTACTTGCGCATGTTCCATAAGGGCTAGAGGCATAAATCATGCATAAATCCAATGATTTGAAGGTGGACCTGCGCAGCGACACCGTGACGCAGCCCACGCCCGCCATGCGTGAGGCCATGATGGCCGCGCCGCTGGGCGACGACGTGTTTGCAGACGATCCCAGCGTCAACGCCTTGCAGGACCAGATGGCGGCGATGTTGGGTTTTGAGGCGGCGCTGTTCATGCCCACCGGCACGCAGAGCAACCTGTGCGCCATCCTGGCCCACTGCCAGCGCGGTGACGAGTACCTCGTGGGCCAGATGGCGCATTGCTACCGCTGGGAAGGCGGGGGGGCGGCGGTGCTGGGCAGCGTGCAGCCGCAGCCGCTGAACCACCAGCCCGATGGCACGCTGGCGCTGGCCGACATCGCGGACGCCATCAAGCCCGACGACGCCCACTTTGCCCGCACCCGGCTGCTGGCCCTGGAGAACACGCTGGGCGGCAAGCTGCTGCCGTTTGACTACGTGCAACAGGCCACCGATCTGGCCCGCAACCAAGGCCTGACGCGGCATCTGGACGGCGCTCGCCTGTTCAATGCGGCCGTGGCGCAAGCGGCCGCGAACGGAGGCGACGCGTTGCAGGAAGCGCGTCGCATTGCCCAGTGTTTTGACAGTGTGTCGGTGTGCTTCAGCAAGGGGCTGGGCGCGCCGGTGGGGTCTGCCCTGTGCGGCAGTCGCGAGTTGTTGGCCCGTGCCCACCGCATCCGCAAGATGGCGGGTGGCGGCATGCGCCAGTCGGGCCTGCTGGCGGCGGCGGCTTCTTATGCGCTGGACCACCATGTGGCGCGGCTGGCCGACGACCACGCGCTGGCCCGGCGGCTGGCCGAGGGCTTGAGTGGACTGCCCGGCATGCGGGTCGAGCCGCCACAGACGAATATTCTGTTCGTGGATTTGGTGGGAGAGGCGAGGGCGCGCTCCCAAGAACTGATTCCTTACCTCGCGACCCGTGGCGTGCTGGCCACCGGCCTGTACCGCCTGCGGTTTGTGACGCACCTGGACGTGAGCGCCGCCGGCATTGACCACACGGTGGCCTGTGTGCGTGATTTTTTGGCGGCATGAGCCGCCCGCACTGAACGCCAACGTCTGAAAGGGACTGCATGTTCAACGGCATTGACCACCTCGCCCTGTTCATCGGTGCGGGCATTTTGCTCAACCTCACCCCCGGGCCTGATGTGCTCTACATCGTGACCCACTCGCTCAAAAGCGGCTGGCGCACCGGGGCAGTGGCGGCGCTGGGCATCACGGCGGGTTGTTTTGTGCATATCGCGGCAGCGGCCCTGGGCCTGAGCGCCTTGCTGGCGACCTCGAGCACGGCCTTCTCGGTGCTCAAGTGGCTGGGTGCGGCCTACCTGGTTTACGTGGGCTGGACGATGCTCGGTGTGCGGGCCGCCAAGCCGGTGTTGAATGCTACTGATTCGATAGCTGCTCCCGACCGTCCGACGGGGGCTACAGGCCAAAATGATCTGAAAAAAGTATTCGCCAAGGGGTTTTGGACCAATGTGCTCAACCCCAAGGTGGCCCTGTTCTTCCTGGCGTTTGTGCCGCAGTTCATCGCCCCCGATGCCCCGCACAAGACCACAGCCTTCTTGCTGCTGGGCCTGTTGTTCAATTTCAATGGCCTGTGGGTCAACCTGGGCTACGCCGCGCTCGGTGCGGCCGTGTCGCAACGTTTTGCCGCCCTGACCCAGGGCATGCGCTGGCTGGAGCGCGTGGCGGGCGTGCTGTTCATCGGGTTTGGACTCAAACTGGCCCTCACCGACAATCCCTCTCACTGAAACCTGGCGAAGGACCACCATGCCCCATACCCACAAAATCACCCCGCAGGAAGCCCTGCTGCGCACCATCGAGCACCGCGAGATTTTCCACGACGAGATGCTGCACATCGTGCGCCAGATCATGAAAGGCGAGTGGTCGCCCGTGATGATTGCCGCCTTCATTGCCGGTCTGCGCGTCAAGAAAGAAACCATTGGTGAAATCACCGCCGCCGCCCAGGTGATGCGCGAGTTTTCCACCAAGGTGCACGTGACCGACAAGACCCATCTGGTGGACATCGTGGGTACCGGCGGCGACGGCTCGCACACCTTCAACATCTCGACCTGCGCCATGTTTGTGGCCGCAGCGGCAGGTGCCAAGGTCAGCAAGCACGGCGGTCGCAGCGTCAGCAGCAAGAGCGGCAGTGCCGACGTGATGGAGTCACTGGGCATCAACATCAACCTGTCGCCCGAGGCCATTGCCCAGTGCCTTGCGCAGGCCGGTGTGGGCTTCATGTTCGCGCCCAATCACCATCCCGCCATGAAAAACGTGGCGCCGGTGCGCAAGGAGATGGGCATCAAAACCATCTTCAACCTGCTCGGGCCGCTGACCAACCCGGCCGATGCGCCGAATATTTTGATGGGCGTGTTTCACCCCGATCTGGTGGGCATTCAGGTGCGCGCCTTGCAGCGTCTGGGCGCCGAGCATGCCGTGGTGGTCTATGGCAAGGACGGCATGGACGAAGTGTCACTGGGGGCAGCCACGCTGGTGGGCGAGCTCAAAAATGGCGAGATCACCGAGTACGAAGTCCACCCGGAAGATTTCGGCATGGTCATGGCGAGCAACCGCGCGCTGAAGGTGGAAACACCGGAGGAGTCCAAAACCATGCTGCTGGGGGTGCTGGACAATGTGCCCGGTGCCGCCAAGGACATTGTGGTGCTCAATGCCGGTGTCGCCCTGTATGCTGCGAATGTGACAGATTCGATGAAAGCCGGTGTGCAGCTTGCGCGGGCAGCTATTGAATCAGGAGCAGCCAAGGCCAAGCTGGCGCAGCTCGTCGCCGCTTCGCACGCGCTGAGCACGACCTGAGCACGACCTGAGCACGACCTGAGCATGGCCAGCCTGTGGCAGAGTGAAGGCGCCTGGATTGCGCTGGGCGTGTCTGTCCTTTTTATCGTGGTGGGTCTGGTGATGCACCGCGTTTTTATCCCTATTTTGAAGAACGGCTCGCAGGAGCTGCCCAAGCATGACTGACATCCTGAACCAAATCGTCGCCGTCAAACGTGAAGAAGTCGCCGCGGCGCTGAACAAAAAATCCCTCGCCATGGTGCGTGCGGACGCCGAGTCGCGCGTCCTGACGCGTGATTTCGTCGGTGCCCTGCGCGCCAAGATCGCCGCGGGCCAGCCCGCCGTGATTGCCGAAATCAAAAAAGCCAGTCCGTCCAAAGGCGTGTTGCGGGAGGATTTCATTCCGGCCGATATTGCACAAAGTTATGCCGAGTCCGGCGCAGCCTGCATCTCGGTCTTGACGGATGCGCAGTTTTTCCAGGGCTGTGCGGATTACCTGAAGCAGGCGCGGGCGTCTTGCCAGTTGCCCGTGCTGCGCAAGGACTTCATCGTCGACGCGTATCAGGTGTACGAGTCGCGTGCCATGGGCGCCGACGCCATTTTGCTGATCGCCGCTTGCCTGGACGACGCGCAAATGAAAGAGTTCGAGACTATCGCCCGCAGCCTGGACCTGGCGGTGCTGGTCGAGGTGCATGACGCCGCGGAGCTGGCGCGCGCCCTCAAGCTCAAAACGCCGCTGATCGGCGTGAACAACCGCAACCTCAAGACCTTCGAGGTGTCGCTGGATACCACGCTGACCCTGATGCGTGACGTGCCCCAGGACCGCCTGCTGGTCTGCGAAAGTGGCATCCACACCCGTGACGACGTGCTGCGCATGGGCGCGGCGGGCGTCAATTCGTTCCTGGTCGGCGAGGCGTTCATGCGGGCGGCCGACCCCGGCGAGGCGCTGGCCGAGCTGTTTGCTGCGGCCTGAGTGGGTTCGGCAGGCCCGGGTCCGTCTTTTTATTGCGATTGAATCAGGATCACGTCGTGGCGATTTCACCCGGGGTGCAGACCTCTTTGCTGTTTGAGCCGGACGCCCCGGCGTCACTGGTTCACGGCGGTCCCCGGTTGACCGCATGGGCGCCCGAGACGTGGCCCGTCGCGGATGACTGGCGCCCTGTGGTGGATGCTTTTTTGCTCAGTGAGGCAGGTCGGCAGCTGGGCGAATTCCTGAAGGCGCGCCTCGCTGCAGGCGCCACCATCTACCCGCCACAACCCTTCCGGGCGCTTGCCTTGACGCCCCTGTCTCAGGTCCGGGTGCTGATCCTGGGGCAAGACCCCTACCATGGCCCGGGCCAGGCCGAGGGCCTCGCATTTTCAGTCGCACCCGGTGTCAAATGGCCGCCGTCATTGAGAAATATCTTCAAGGAGGTGGCCCGTGACCCCTTGCTGGGACCTAGCACAGGGGCGCCCTTGGTGGATGGCTCCTTGGCACGCTGGGCACAGCAAGGCATCTTGCTGCTTAACACGTGTCTCACCGTCGAGGACAGCCAGCCAGCCAGCCATGCGCAACGCGGATGGGAGTCCCTGACCGATGCGGTCGTGGCCGCCGTGGCGAAAAAGACGGACCCGGTCGTGTTCATGCTCTGGGGCGCTCATGCCCAGGCCAAGCAAAGCCTGGTGGCTGCATCCGATGGGCCACTTGGCAAAGATATGAGGCCTCGCCATCGGGTGCTGACCGCTAACCATCCGTCACCGCTTTCCGCCATGAGGCCCCCCAAACCATTCATCGGGAGCGGTCATTTCGGCCAGGCCAACGCCTTTTTGATGCAGCACGGCTATCGCCCGATGGACTGGTCATGAGAAGTTAATGAAGAGATTTTTGATAACGCCTTTGTTTCATGGCATAATCTGTGGCTCACGTTGGAGAGGTGGCCGAGTGGTTAATGGCAGCAGACTGTAAATCTGCCCTCTTACGAGTACGCTGGTTCGAATCCAGCCCTCTCCACCAGTGATTGAGATAGATTGACTGTTTGGTGGTTGTCGAAAGTTTCTCGGTGAGTCCGGGTCGTTTTGATGGCTGCTGGCAAGGCAGGCCTGTGCGGGGTTCGTATAGTGGTAATACCTTAGCCTTCCAAGCTAAAGCGAGGAGTTCGATTCTCCTACCCCGCTCCACAGTTGGTATTTGATTGCGTATTTTTGGTTTGATCTGTTTTTGACAGGTTGAAAAAGCCCATTTGGCTCAGTGGCAGAGCACTCCCTTGGTAAGGGAGAGGTCCCGGGTCCGATTCCCGGAATGGGCACCAAGTTTGGGTGTGTCAATTGGGCGTACTAACCGAATGTTGGCGCTGGTTGAGGCACGATGTTTATTGAGTTGACTGTCCAGTCACTTTTCGGAGCCTGAAAATGGGAAAAGAAAAATTCACGCGTACCAAGCCCCACGTCAACGTGGGCACCATTGGCCACGTCGACCACGGTAAAACCACGCTGACTGCGGCTATCACGTCAGTGCTGGCAGCC
>NZ_JBWMAW010000031.1:0-15520 GCF_056521395.1 Rhodoferax sp. LS1R11 | reverse complement strand
GTAGGCCAGGTACTCGGGCTCCAACAAGTCGTTGATGCCGACAATTTCGATGTCGCTGAAGTTTTGCACGGCGGCGCGCAACACGTTGCGGCCGATGCGGCCGAAGCCGTTGATACCTATTTTGATGGTCATGACGTTTTCCTTATGTATAAAAATGGCCTGTAGCCCCCGCGAACCGTGCGCAGGCAGCTATTAATTCAATAGCGCCGAGCAATCGGCAATCACCCGGTCCGGCGCGCAGGCCTCAATCGGCTGGCCCATGTTGTAGCCATAGGGCAGCGCCCAGACGGTCACCCCCGCACTGCGGGCCGTGGCCACGTCGATGCTGGAGTCGCCCACAAACAAGGCGCGGTGCCGTGGCACGCCAAACTGCGCAAGACAGTGCTCAATGCCCGCCGGGTGGGGTTTTTTGGTGGGCAGCGTGTCGCCACTGACCACGGCGTCGAGCAGCGGCGCCATGTTGTGCACGTCCAGCACGGTGGCCGTGAAACGACCCTCCTTGTTGGTCACCACGGCCAGCTTCACGCCCCGGATGCGCAAGGCGGTCAGGGTTTCGCGCACCTGCGGGTAGAGGTGGCTGCGGGTGCCGCAGCGGGCCTGGTAGTGCTTGTCAAACTCGGCAGCCATCAGGGCCAGGCTGTCGCTGCAGCGCACGGTTCCCACGTCCTTCATGCTGCTGAAGGCCAGGGCCTGAATCAGCAACTCACGCGTGCCGTGGCCAATCCAGTCATTCACCTGGCCCTGCGTCACGTCGGGCAACTGGAAGCGGCGCAGCGTGTCGTTCACCGCGTCGCAAATCTCGGGCGCGGTTTCGATCAGCGTGCCGTCGAGGTCAAACATGACCAAATCAAAGTTATTCATGGTGCGGGGGCCCGGTGAACCAACGTGCGGGCGGCGTCCACCACCCGCTGGGCCGTGATGCCGAAGTGGGCGTACAAGTCTTTGGCCGGGGCCGACTCCCCAAAACTGGCGATGCCCACCACCACCCCGGTGCGGCCCACGTACTTGCGCCAGAAGTCAGGGTGCGCGGCCTCGATCGCCACCGCCGGCAGGCCCAGCGGCAAGACCATCTCCTGGTAGGCCTCGCTCTGGCGGTCAAACACATTGGTGCACGGCATGGACACCACGCGCACGGCGATGCCTTCATGGGCCAACAGCGCCTGCGCCACGATGGCCAGCTCCAGCTCGGAGCCGGTGGACACAATCACCGCCTGCGCCCCCGGGGGGTCCGACAGCACATAGCCACCGCGCCGGATGAGCTGGCTCATGCCCGCCGCCGTGTCGGCGCCTCCGGTGAGGCGAGGCAGGTTCTGGCGCGACAGGCACAGCGCGCTGGGGCCATCGCGGCGCTCAATGGCGTGGGCCCAGGCCACGGCCGTTTCCAGCCCGTCCGCCGGGCGCCACACGTCCAGCCCCGGGATGATGCGCAGGCTCGGAATGTGCTCCACGCTCTGGTGCGTGGGGCCGTCTTCGCCCAGGCCAATGCTGTCATGGGTGAAGACGTGGATGACCCGAATTTTCATCAGCGCGGCCATGCGGATGGCGTTGCGGCTGTAGTCGCTGAAGGTCAAAAATGTGCCGCCATAAGGGATGTAGCCGCCATGCAGGGCGATGCCATTCATGATGGCAGCCATGCCAAATTCGCGCACGCCGTAGCTCAGGTGGTTGCCCCAGGCGTCGCGCCCCGCTTTGACGCAGCCCTTGAAGTTGGTCAGGTTGGAGCCCGTCAAATCGGCACTGCCGCCAAAGAACTCGGGCACTTGTCGGCTCAACAGGTCCAGCGCGTTCTGGCTGGCCTTGCGGGTGGCCACGGCGGCGGGTTGGGCGGCAATAGTGGCCAGCAGTTCAGGCAACTGGGCGGTGAACGCGGGCAGCAAATCGCCCGCCATGCGGCGCTCGAACTCGGCGGCCTCCAGCGGGTACTGCGTGCGATATGCCTCAAAGCGCGTGCGCCAGGCGCGCTCAGCCACCTGGCCCCGTGCCACGGCGTTCCAGGCGTCGGCAATGTCAGCCGGAATCTCAAACGGTGCCGCCGTCCAGCCCAGGGCCTCGCGGGTGGCGGCCACCTCGGCCGCGCCCAGGGCGGCGCCATGCACGTCGTGCGTACCGGCCTTGTTGGGCGAACCCATGCCGATGACGGTCTTGCAGCAGATCAGCGTGGGTTTGCCATGCGGCAGCCCCGCCTGGGCACGGGCGGCGCGCACGGCGGCGTCCAGCGCCACCGGGTCGTGCCCGTCCACGGCGGGAATCACGTGCCAGCCGTAGGCCTCAAAACGCTTGGGCGTGTCGTCGGTGAACCAGCCTTCCACGTGGCCGTCAATCGAGATGCCGTTGTCGTCGTAAAAACCAATCAGCTTGGACAGGCGCAGCGTGCCGGCCAGCGAGCAGGCCTCGTGGCTGATGCCCTCCATCAGGCAACCATCGCCCATGAAGACATAGGTGAAGTGGTCCACGATGGTGTGGCTCACGTCCTCGTCCTCGCGGTTGAATTCGGCGGCCAGCATCTTCTCGGCCAGCGCCATGCCCACCGCGTTGGTCAGGCCCTGGCCCAGGGGGCCGGTCGTGGTCTCCACGCCGGGGGTGATGGCAAATTCCGGGTGACCGGCGGTTTTGCTGTGCAGCTGGCGGAAGTTTTTCAACTCCGCCATGGGCAGGTCGTAGCCCGTGAGGTGCAACAGGGCATAGATCAGCATCGAGCCGTGGCCGTTGCTCAGGACAAAGCGGTCGCGGTTGGGCCAGTGCGGGTTGGCGGGGTTATGACTCAGGTGTCGGTTCCACAGCACCTCGGCAATGTCGGCCATGCCCATGGGGGCGCCGGGGTGGCCGGACTTGGCTTTTTCAACCGCATCAACGGCGAGCATGCGGATGGCATTGGCCATCTGGCGGGCCATCCCGGGGGTGGGGACGTTCAGGGTGTGTGTCATGGTCAGCCTGCCTTTCTTTGGCGGTCCATCATTCGCCAGATAAAGGGCGTGAAGATCAGTTGCATGGCCAGTTCCATCTTGCCGCCGGGCACCACGATGGTGTTGGCGCGGCTCATGAAGCTGGCGTCAATCATGTTGAGCAGGTACTGGAAATCAATGCCCTTGGGTTTGGCAAACCGAATCACCACCATGCTCTCGTCCGGGCTGGGAATGTCCCGCGCAATGAACGGGTTGGAGGTGTCCACCATCGGCACGCGCTGGAAGTTGACATGCGTGTGCATGAACTGCGGGCAGATGTAGTTCACGTAGTCCGGCATGCGGCGCAGGATGGTGTCGGTCACCGCCTCGGTGCTGTAGCCGCGCTTGGACTTGTCGCGCCAGAGTTTTTGAATCCACTCCAGGTTGATGACAGGCACCACGCCAATCAGCAGGTCGGGGTGCTGGGCAATGTTCACCTCGGGCGTGACCACGGCGCCGTGCAGGCCTTCGTAAAACAGCAGGTCGGTTTTGGCGGGCACGTCTTCCCACGGGGTAAAGGTGCCGGGCTCCTGTTTGTAGGGGGCCGCCTCTTCCGTGTCATGCAGGTACTTGCGGCGCTTGCCGGTGCCGGTGGCGGCGTAGTCGCGAAACAGCGCCTCCAACTCGGGGAACATGTTGTTCTCGGGGCCGAAGTGGCTGAAGTTGTTGTTGCCCGCTTTCTCGGCCTCGGCCAGGCGCAGCTTCATTTCCTTGCGGTCATGGCGGTGAAAGCTGTCGCCCTCGATGACGGCGGCATTCACGTTCTCGCGGCGGAAGATGTTCTCGAACGTGCGGGTCACCGAGGTGGTGCCCGCGCCGCTGGAGCCGGTGATGGCGATGATGGGGTGGCGTTCAGACATGGCGTTGTCTCCTGGAGTTAGAATTTATAAGAAATCGGCCTCTAGCCCACGTACTACGTGCGCGAGTAGCTATAAAAACAATAGCAAATCAGTCTCTGAACAGGCTGCGCTCGGCAAACAGCGGGTTGTTCAGCTCGGCCTTGATGGGCTCGGCGTGGTAGCGCTCGATGCGCTCCACCTCGCTTTTGGAACCAAACACCAGGCCAATGCGCTGGTGCAGGCTGGTGGGCTGCACGGTCATCATGGGTTTTTCGCCGGTGGAGGCGCGCCCGCCCGCCTGCTCCATGATCATGCCGATGGGGTTGGCCTCGTACAGCAGGCGCAGGCGGCCCGGTTTGCTGGCGTCCTTGCTGTCACGCGGGTACAAAAACACGCCGCCACGCATCAGGATGCGGTGTGCCTCGGCCACCATGCTGGCAATCCAGCGCATGTTGAAGTCTTTGGCGCGCGGGCCGGTTTTGCCGGCCAGGCATTCGTCCACATAACGCGTCACGGGCGCTTCCCAGAAGCGGCTGTTCGAGGCGTTGATGGCGAACTCATGCGTGTCGGCCGGTATCTGCATCTTGGGATGCGTCAGCATGAACTCACCCAGGTTGGGGTCCAGCGTGAAGCCGTTCACACCGTCGCCCACGGTCAGCACCAGCATGGTGGTGGGGCCATACAGGGCGTAGCCGGCCGCCACCTGCTTCAGGCCGGGCTGCAGAAAATCGGCTTCGCACACATCCATCCCGGTGTCCGGGCCGCGCAGGATGGAGAAGATGCTGCCCACCGACACGTTCACGTCAATGTTGCTGGAGCCGTCCAGCGGGTCAAACACCAGCAGGTATTTGCCGCGCGGGTACTGGGCCGGAATCTGGTACGGCAGGTCCATCTCTTCAGAGGCCATGCCCGCCAGGTTGCCCGCCCATTCGGTGCGGCGGATGAACACCTGGTTGCTCAATACATCCAGCTTCTTTTGCGTCTCGCCCTGCACATTGACCGAACCGCCCTCTTCGGCAGCGTGGTTACCCATGACGCCGCCCAACTCGCCAAACGCCACGGCGCGGGCGATGGCCTTGCAGGCAATGGCCACGTCCAGAATCAGGGCATTGAAGTCCCCGCTGGCGTCGGGAAAGCGGCGGCGCTCCTCGATCAGGAACTGGGTCAGGGTGGAGCGATGGTTTAAAGGCATGGCAGTTCTTTCAGTCGTTTTTTAATCAGTCAATCAAGGGGCCGCAGCGCGGCGGCGCAACTCACGCATCACGTGGTGGTAACCGCCGTCGGCGTCGGGGGCGCCGAACACGGCGCTGCCCGCCACGCAGGTGTCGGCCCCGGCGCGCACGATGTCGGCAATGTTGTCGAGCTTCACGCCGCCGTCCACCTCCAGCCAGATGGGCTGGCCACCCGCGGCCACGTGGGCGTCAATTTTTTGCCGCACCACGCGCAACTTGGCCAGCGTGGACGGGATGAACTGCTGCCCGCCAAAGCCGGGGTTCACGCTCATCAGCAGGATGATGTCCAGCCGGTCCATCACATGGTCCAGCCACTCCACGGAGGTGGCCGGGTTCAGCACCAGTCCGGCCTTGCAGCCATGCTCGCGGATCAGCGACAGGGTGCGGTCCACATGGCGGGAGGCTTCAGGGTGAAAGGTGATGAGGTTGGCCCCGGCCTTGGCAAACAGCGGAATCAGCGCATCCACCGGCTCCACCATCAGGTGCACGTCAATCGGGATCGACACATGCGGGCGAATCGCCTCGCACACCAGCGGCCCGATGGTGAGGTTGGGCACGTAGTGGTTGTCCATCACGTCAAAGTGCACCAGGTCGGCCCCGGCGGCTTCAATGGCGCGCACCTCGTCACCCAGGCGGGAAAAATCGGCCGACAGGATGCTGGGCGCCAGTCGAAGCGTTGGGGAAGAGGCGCTCGGGGACGCCGCGGTGGTCAAGGTCATGGTGGGGCTTTCAATTAAAAAATCAGGCTTGCTGGCGCCAGCGCTGCAATTGCGCCAGGTTCACGGTGCCGAGATCAGGCAGCACCCGCATGGCACCGGCAAAATCATGGTGGTCGGTGAAGCGCGTGGGCGTGATCAGCGTGGCCAGTCCGGCCGCCGTGGCGGCACGCAAGCCGTTGCTGGAATCCTCAAACGCCAGGCACTGTGCAGGCGCCAGGCGCAGGGCCGACAGCATGTGCAGGTACACCTGCGGGTCGGGTTTTTTGATGGGCGCGGTGGACGCATCGCCAATCGCCGTGAAGTTGAAACGCCAGTCCGGACCCACCGCGCGGCGCAGCAGGGCCGCAATATTGACCGGCGAGGTGGTGGTGGCAATCGCCAGCTGCAGGCCGGCCGCCATGGCCTCGTCCATCAGCTTGAGCACGCCGGGGCGCAGGGTCACGGCACCGTCGTTCACGGCGCTCTCGTAGGCCGCGGTTTTGAGTTCGTGAATGCGGTTGATGGTTTCCTGCACGGCCTGGCCATTCAGGGCCTGGATGTCGGGGTGCGCCTGCGCCCAGTAATGCCGGATGCGCTCCTTGCCGCCCGAGATATTGAGCAGCGAGGTGTACAAGACCTCATCCCAATGCCAGCCCAGGCCCAGTTCGGCAAACGCGTGGTTGAACGCGGCGAGGTGCGCGCTTTCGGTGTCGGCCAGCGTGCCATCCACATCAAAAATCAGCGCTTGAAGGGTCGGGGTGGACATCGGTTTCTTTCTTCAGTTTCGAGGGCAATCGGGCACAAATCTGTGGCTCTGGATTTACTTTAATCGGCTTAACTCATAAACTCTAATCACGTTTTATTAAAAAAACATCAGACAAACCTGATGAAACACCACCAGCCCCATGCGTCCCTACACCCTGAAACAAATCCAGACCTTCATGGAAGTGGCGCGCCAGCGCTCGGTCTCCAAGGCGGCCGAGCGCCTGTTTGTGACCCAGCCCGCCGTGTCGATGCAAATCCGCCAACTGGAAGACGCCTTTGGTCTGCCGCTGATTGAGCCCATGGGGCGCACCATCCAGCTCACGCACGCGGGCGAGGCTTTTTTGACCCACGCCATTGGCGCCATGGGCCAGCTCAAAGACCTGGAGGCTCAGATGGCCGAGTACGTGGGCCTGAAGAAAGGCCGCATTGACCTGGCCGTGGTCAGCACTGCCAAATACTTTGTGCCGATGCTGCTGGTGCGCTTTGGCAAGCTGTTTCAGGGCATCGACATCCAGCTCAAGATCGACAACCGCGAAAACATTCTGGGCTTGCTGGCCCGCAATGAGGCCGACCTCGTGGTGATGGGCCGCGCCCCCGCCCACCTGGACTGCCAGGCCACCTCATTTGCCACCAACCCGCTGGCCATCCTGGCCGCCCCCAACCACGTGCTGGTACGGCGCAAGCAGTTGCCGTTTTCAGCGTTGGCAGACCACCGCTTTGTCGTGCGGGAAGAAGGCTCCGGCACCCGCGCCGCCATGGAGCGGCTGTTTTCAGAGCGCCAGACGCCGCTGAACGTGGTAATGGAGATGCCCAGCAACGAGACCATCAAGCAGGCGGTGATGGCGGGTATGGGGCTGAGCTTTTTGTCCCTGCGCACCGTGCGCCATGAACTGGCCAGTGGGCACATTGCGCTGGTGGACATAGAAGGCCTACCTTCCATGGGGCATTGGTATGTCACCCACATGAGCCACAAAAAATTGTCCCCCGCCGCCCAGGCGTTCAAGGATTTTTTGATCGAGCAGGCCGGTGCGCTGATGGATTCGTGGAGCTGAATGCCAAAAAGCTGGTAAAACCGCCTTGAAGACCAAGATGCTTGAACTCAACCCACTCAACGCTGACCTGATCAACCTGCTGGAAGATGCCGGTGTGGCGGCCATTTTTGTGGACCGGACCATGCGCATCGAGTGCCTCACCGGGCACGCCGCGCAGCTCCCCAACCTCGTCTGGTGCGAGGTAGGCCGACCGCTGAGCCAGGTATTTGCCAACCTGCCCGGGTGCGACGCCTTGCTCCAGGCCACGCAAACCGTTTTGGACCAGCGACTACCCCAGGACGCCCCCGTGCAAGGAGCGGCCAACACCTGGCTGGAGGCGCGCATACGCCCCTACCGCACCAGGCATGAGGAGAAGGCGGGGGCCGTCATTACCTTGCTGGACATCACCGCTGTGAAGCAAATGGAGCGGGCCTTGCACGAGGGCCGGGCGCGTTACCAAGCGTTGGTGGACCATTCGCTGGACGCCATCAACATCCTGCGCGATGGAAAATTCATCTACGTCAATCCGGTTGCCGTGCAGATGTATGGCGCCAACTCGGCGCAAGACTTGCTGGGCCAGGCGTCACGCGACCGTGTGCACCCGGACGATTTACCCATGGCGCAGAGCCGGATGAGCAAGGTCATTGAGGAGCGGCTTGACGTCCCCCTGGTCGAGATGAAATTCCTCAAACTCGATGGCACAGCCATCGACGTGCAGGCCCAGGCCACGCCCATTGACTACGAAGGTGTCCCCGCCATTCACGTCGCCTGGCGCGACGTCACCGAGCACAAACGCTCGGCCTTCGTGCAGCGGGAAAGCGAAGCCCGCATGCAGGTGGCCGACCAGGTGCTCCACCTGGCCTTTCACGACGCACTGACCAACCTGCCCAACCGGCGTGTGCTCACAGAGCGCATCAACCAGACCCGGCTCGCCAGCAAGCGCAACGACTGCCACGCCGCGTTGATGGTGATTGACCTGGACAACTTCAAGGCGCTCAACGACACCCACGGCCACCTGGTGGGCGATTTGCTGCTGGTCGAGGTGGCCCAGCGCCTTCAACTATGCGTGCGTGAGACAGACACCGTGGTGCGCTTTGGCGGCGATGAATTTGTGGTGCTGCTGTCCAACCTGACGGCCAACCCGACCGAGTCCGCCGCGCTGGCGCTGATCGTGGCCGGCAAAATTGCCGAACTGTTGGCCCAGCCCTATTGCTTTCATGCGCAGGGGCCGGAGCCCGTCGTACCGCCCATCGAGCACCTGTGCACGGCCAGCATCGGGGTGGCCTTGTTTCTGCACGACACGGCAAGCCACGACGACATCCTCAAATGGGCTGACGCGGCCATGTACGAGGCCAAAAAAGCCGGCAAGAGCCTGATCAGGGTTCACCGCTCCTAAGGCTAGGTGCCAGAGAGGTCATTCAGCGATCACACAATAGTCAAGACATAGGTCGGCAAGACCCCAAGCTGACTTTCAGATTTCCGAATACCAGTCGTTCAAAGCCGACAGTGACCGACGGACAGTAGGCGAGTGAAGTCCAACGACAGGACGGCAGCGTCGATTGATGGATTAGAAGCCGCATCGCTATGCGAAGAAGGGCCAGTTTGGCTTTTCACCGGGTGATGACGGATGTCCCATGACTTGGACTTCCTTCGGCTGCCAAGTTGGGATTTGAGTTGGATCGGAATAGATTGCAAGGCAGAGCAAGAAGTTTCCCAGGCGAACCGATTCCTCGGCGAACGCAGCTACGCGCTGCCTCGCGAAAGCTATGGGAGGTGGGTCGGGTAAGCCGACTACCTTCAAATAAATCAGCAGCCCAATGGGGTGCGACGAGCAACAGCTCGCGTTGAAGACAAGATCAGTTTGCTTGGGGGTCTTGTGGGATACAGGATACCGTTCTGGACTCATGGGAAGAACTCCGACAATCGGTAGCGAGTCAAAGCCATTTCTTGGAGGCTTTATCTCGTATCGGTCGCGCATAGCTGCGGTTTGTGTAGGTAGGTTGACGATGCCCGAACCGTGGATCGAATGCTTGGTCTTAAGCTCTGTCGGTGACATCGGACGGCCATCGACGTCGGGAAGGATGTGCATGCCGCCAAGCTCTGCGATTGACGTACCCGCATGCCCCGTCTTGAAGTGATTGGAGTTCGAGGTACCAAAGTAGATGCTCTGATCTTCGGCCAACTCCACCCAATAGAACGACCGCAACGTCGCAACGTCACGAAAATAGATACGACACAGGTTTCTCATGCGGTGGCTCAGCCCTCTAACGTAATTGCAGTGGGCCTTGGCCCAGAAGGTGCCGCCATCTTAGGCTTTGCACAGGTAAATGGTTGCTGCAGGCGCAGACAGCGATAGCGTTGCTCCAGCCAAGGTGAGCAGCCAGTGTGTGGTTTTCATTTTTATTCCTCCCATTTTTCGTCTGATCAAGCACGCCAACCCGCCTCGGCACCCAGCGCCACCTGCTGCGCGCGGCCCAGGGCTTCCAGGGTTTGCAGCAAGAGGGGCAGGCCTTTTTTCCAGGGGCCGCGGCCTTTGAAGCGGGCTTCCAGCGCAGACAGGCTCAAGGGGCCGGGGGCGCTGGCCAGCACCTGGGCGACGGCGCGAACCTGCTCGGGCAGCGTGGCAGGCCAGGCCTGGGCCACCACCGTGGCGCTGACTGGCGCAGCGGCGCCTGCGGCAACTTCGGCGGCCTCGTCGGCGCTATCAATTTGATACTGATTTCCTTGAACAAAATCGCCCGCTAGCGCACGTTGTACGTGCGGGAGCAGCTCTTTATTTGATAGCAATTCTTGTGGATTCTGGAACGCGGGGCGCAGCCAGCGGATGCGGCCTTGCGCCTCTTCGGCGGCGCGCCGGGCGTTGAGGGCGACCAAGTGGGTGAGGATGGCGTCGGTGTTGGCCGCACCCTCGCCCGTGGGCAGGCCGTAGGCTTGCACCACGGCGGCGTCCAGCTCGTCATGCAGGTCTTTGAGCACGCCGACCAGCCCTTGGGTGTGGATGGTTTTTTCTTTGGCGGTTAGCGCCCTGCCCTCGCGCAGCGCCTGCAGCACGTTGTACAAACCCGCCGCACTGGCGTTGACCGTGGCGGGGGAAATTGCCGGGCTGCTGGCCCAGCCCTACCGCCTGCAAGTTCAGCGCGAAGGGTCAACGGTAACCCCGCTCGAACACGCTTGCTCCGCCAGCATCGGTGTGACCTTGTTTCTGCACGACGTGGCCAGCCACGACGACATCCTCAAGTGGGCCGATGCGGCCATATACGAGGCCAAAAAGGCCAGCGAATCCGATCCTAAGAAACCACTGATTCCGGCGTCCACCTTGCCATTCATTCCGATTCAAAAGCACCACTCAGCGATCACACAATAGCTAAGACATAGGTCAGCAGAAGACCCGAAGCGGTCGGCCATAACTGTTTGGTCAATTCACACTATCGACCCAAAGCAGACATACAGATGACTCATCCGAAACTATTGGTGCACGGAGCCGCGCGAAAGCGCGCTCGGCTTCTGCAAGTTTCCTTGCATCACCACCACACAAACTTGAACCCCGTTTTCAAGAGACAAAAGGCTCACTAATTGCGCAGGATCACGGGGCGGTCCTTTCTTGCTACTGCAATCCAGCAGACAGAGCACTGCAGTCTTTTTGCCCTTCGCCACTGCATAGGAGGCTGCTTGGGAAGCAAAGCGCTTCCCATCCTCCAAGGCAAAAAGTGCTGCGCTTTCAACCTTCAATTCAATAGGGATTCCACGGAACGACAAATCAGTGATACCACCCGCAGCATTGGCGTGTTCGTCCAATTCGATCCCGATGGATGGATTGCGTCGCAGTGCGGCTCGTACATCAGATTGAAATTCGGCCTCGGACCGCTTGCCCGGAAACAATGCGTCTTGAACTGCACTGCCAGCCAAGTTAAACAGCGTGGCGAGGACTGTCAATAAGTTGAGTAGTTCCGGTTGCGTCATTCCAGAAGCTTTCCGTAAGGTCTCACGGAGCTCGATGAGGCGACGATCCAATGCCGGGTAGCCGCAAAGGGAACGCGACGGATCTGTGCCATCGATCAGCAGCGTGCGATGTCCCACGATCGCAACCGGTTGCTCCGACTTGGGCGGCAAGAACTCCGCCGTATATTTGAACTCGAATGGTCGCGCGTGTAAGCCTTGCGATGCTTTCAGAACAGCACGCGCGCGTTGATGCAAGATGTACGGTGGCTCGCAGTCCGGGCGAGTAAAGCTGAAACTCGGAAACTCATACGTTGAGGCAAGTTCCACAGAGACAGGTGTCAACTGGAGTTCACTGTGTTCTGCAGGCCATCGCGAAACGCGAACTTCTAACTCCAAATCGTGGACTTCTCCAGGCGTCAGCTGGTGGATGTGCTGCACATCGACCGAATCAATCTGAAATTTCAGGAATGCGACCGTGAGCGCGAGTGGTTCAGTCTTGGAACGTTCTTCGAGGTGCGGGCCATGAATCCTCGAAAAGGGCAATTCCTGGGCGAGCATGCCTAGCGGCAGTGGCACGGCACCGATTGCATTGAGCAACTTCACCGCATCGTCCAGACTCGATAAGTCCGGTAACGTTCCACTTGCCAGAACTAGTCTGGCTGTCGCCACCTGCCCTTCATATTCTTTGAGCCATAGTTGGTGGCGCGCCTTAGCGCTACGCAAGAAGCGGTCAGCATCAGAGTGCGCCATCAAGACGGCACCGTACCAATCGGCAACAGTAGCCGCAAGACGCGCCAACCCTGCAAACGCAGCGTATGCAACGGCGGCAGTCGGATTGGAAAACGACACCGATATCGAATCCAGATCGCTGGCCAGCGCATTTAGGTCTTCCGTGCCTGTCGCTGTTGGAAACCGCAACAACGCTTCTACGGCATTCAGGCGTGAAGAAAAGATGTCGGGGCTGACTAGGCTTTGTCTCATTCATCGCTCCTGCTACATTTCACCTCTTCCAAGATGTGCCGCCAGCGGGCAGCGCATCCGAGAGCATCCGAATGGCATCCATCCGCCAAATGTCGCTCAAACTCGATTGCGAGTATCGTCAACTGTGCGTATTGTTTGCGCACACGCATCCGCGTTGAATCGGCCAAGGCATCGTGTAAATACCTTGCAATCTTCGCAGCAGCGTCCCATGCGTCCGCCGCACTGAGAACCTCGATGCAGGCAGCGGCAAGCACCTGGTCGCGAGGTAACTGCTCACACAAGGCGACAAGACTCGCGCGTATGCCCAGCAAGCTGTCTTTGGGAAGTGCGCGCAGCAACGAAAGCAATTGTTCGTCATGGTGATCATGACGCTTCGCTGAATGCAACAGCTTCAGGAGTAGATCGGGAAAGCCTTCGACGTTGACAAGCCGCTTTAACATCCATGAACGACCCTGTCGCAACAGGGTAATGTCGTCGACCTTCATCAGCACCGCAACAAAGATGCGCGCCCATTCACCAGAAAAGCGAGGCTCACTGTGTAGGCGGCTTACCAACAGTTCTATGCAGGTCACACGAAAGTCATCATGTGATTGATCCTCATGAGCGTACGCATTGAAGATCGTCATCAACCGCGCAGTAATGCGCCTCTCGTACTCATCAGGAAGGGAAATGCGTTCCAGCGCCTCGACGGCAGATTGATGCACACCGATGATAGGGTCAGACAGCAGCAACAGAAATGCGTCATGCACAAGGGAAGGAAGGTCTTTCACACGCGATCCACGCAGTTCCTGAAGCGCCCGAGCAGCTGCCATTCTCACCTGTGCAGACTCTCCGACCATGGCACTATACAGAAATGGTAGGACTGCATTCGTCGATGCTGCTGTGTTCATCAGCGGCGGCAAAGCCTTGATGAGAGCACTGCGAAACTGCTCCGGCCACTGTACGTCGCTGGCGACGAAGTCAATGAATTTTCCTGCTGCCGCTGGATTCGCCGCCGCCGCACCGCTGGCCCATTCCAGGATAACAGCGCGTAGGCCAGCCAGTCGCTGCCTCTGGTTGCTGCGATCCATATGCGCCAGGAAATCGTTCGCATCTTCAGGAGGTACCGGCGAATTCATGAAATCTGCGAGAGCCTGATCAACCAATGCGGCGGTTCCAAGCAGGTTTTCCATTTGCTCATACGCAACCTGAGCAAGTTGTTCTGGAAAGTGCCGCAAGGCTTCATGAACCTCTTGGATCACTTCCTGATTCTGCGTTGCCGAAGCCCACGTCAGGACGCGACGAAGCGCCGTTCCGTAAGGCCTCAGATCGGAAATCGCATCCACTGATTCAAATCGATTGCTTGGCAGCCTCAGCAGACTGGAATAAACGCTGGCGATGCGCGCCTCACCCGCTCCGGATGCTCCCTGGTAGTAGTTCGCAAGAAGTGTGTCAACCTGCTGATCATCGGCCAGCATGGCGCAACTGAGCGCACGTTTCAGCTCGTGCGCCACTTTGTCAATTTCCGAATCTCGATCACAGTCGACCAGAGAATCGACCCTAGTGAGTTTTGCTGCGAGGCCGCGAACCAATCCTGATGGATAAGCGATGCCGCTGAATATGAGTGGAATTGCCCTTGCTGCGGCCTTGACATCAGTGCCAGAGCTACTGGCAATCAGGACATCAAGCGCTTTTTCTACTGGCGCGAAAAATCTAGAGGCCAAAGCCCGCAACGCTTCGGGGCGTTTCTCGGGTTCAGAGCAATCAAAGTCGCTACGCGGCGGCGCGGCCAAGAAGCACAGGCTCCTGACAGCTGACTGCACTTGGGCCGCATCAACCAAGTCAAGGTGTGAGAGAAATATCTCGGCGGAAGTCTTCGTATTGCGTCCTAACGAGAGGCATTGCATCGCGCAGGCGACGAGCCTCTTGTGTTCCAGTGAGACCATGCGGAGGCAGCTTAGCGCCGTCTCAATCGCCCACAACTCGTTCGCGTCGATCAGATGGAAGAGATGATCGACAACGTCGACGTTAAACACCTCTGGTGCGAGGCGGGCGGTCACGATAATCTTCTCCGATACCTGCTCCGCGCGGGTTTGATCCAACAACTGCAGGTCTTCAATCAACGCGGCGACTGGCACCGTTGCATTGGCTTGAAGTGCCGCGCGTGCTGTTTGACGGGTGTCAAATTCATCGCGGAGCTTCTTTGCAACCAGCTTCTGCTCTGCGAGCCTGACTGCCTCCTGCTGGTCCCGGCGACGCACGAGCTCCACAAGATTGGGGAGACGCAACGGCTGACGGACTTTGCAACTCACGCAATTGCGATCGTAGAACTCCAGCGCAGCATCCTCAAGATGCCAAGTGGCAGAACCGCCTGCAGGCGCATGGTCACAGGCCATCGAGTGATGGCCAATTGGGAAGCCAGTTGCCGCCTCGATCATTCCAGTGCCACCGAACTTCTCAATCCTGGCGTGACCACACCAATTCTGGATGAGAACTTTGACGTCCTGATTGCGCTGGCCGTCTTCTACGGTTCTCTGGTAGTCCCTTTCTCCAGTCATGAATCAAAACTCCTGTTGTTTTATGGAAAGCCGTGTTGAAGTTCTATTTTGATCGATGCCGTCATACCGGAAACATAGCATGGGAGCCGCGCAAAGTGGCCACCTGAGAGTCTCACCGAGCTTTTCAGTTTTTTGTATAAATACACAGCCAATGAGGGTCTGATCCCGAAAGCCGCCATCGTCCGCATCTGGCCCAGTCCGGGTGTTCCTAATTTCCAAGTGACAGACTACTCACGCTGCTCAAGAGCCAGCCACCTGAAGAATTCAATTTCCGTTCCTGGGTGGCTGCCCCCAAATTTATGGCCTCCGCCGCGAACGGCCGGTTCCGGCAAAATCGAAAGTCAGCTTCCCATTTTTTGTTGGGATTCTTGCTATTTGTGCGAATGGCCGGAATCAGCCTTCTGGAGGCATTCACTGCCAAAACCTCAATGACTCCTGATGTTAAGGGTTGTAGGATGCCCACCCGCAGCGGCGCACCAGTTGCGACAGGAGTGAACTGAAGGGCGGGCGTCGTACAAGCCTCGAGGGAGGAAACCGCGGGGCCAGCAACGGGCCC
>NZ_JBWMAW010000030.1:0-24621 GCF_056521395.1 Rhodoferax sp. LS1R11 | reverse complement strand
CCTCCGCGCAAGTTGGTGCTGATAAATTCCATTCATGAACAACTCATGGAGCTAGCAGGCTCCTATTAGCAGCCGATTCACCCTTGATCCGTTGCAGCTTCACTCCCTCCTTTTGCTTCACTCACAGCCTCTAGGGTTTCTCGCATCCAGTCCATCGAAAACATCGATGCATGGCAATTCAAGCTTGCTTTTCGCCACGCGGGGATAATCGGATCACATGGCACTAATTACATTTCTCAACGCACAACTCGCCTTTGGCCACGTTGCGCTTCTCGATCACACCGACTTCTCTCTTGAAACTGGGGAGCGTGTTGGACTTATCGGCCGCAATGGCGCTGGCAAATCGTCGCTGCTCAAGATCATTGGCGGCCTTGAAAAGGCAGATGACGGAACGCTGCAATACCAACAGAATTTGCGACTTGCATTTGTTGCGCAAGAGCCCGTACTTGACCCTGATGCTACTGTTTTCGTAGCGGCTAGTGCAGGTATTTCAAGGATCATCGGTCTTATTGATCAATATTGCGAAGGCATCGGTGATCTGGACGCTTTACAAAGCGAAATTGAAGCACAAGACGGCTGGAATTGGGAGCAGCGTGTCATAGAGACGTTGCATCGCTTGCATCTGGACAAAGACGCTGTCGTCAGCACCCTGTCTGGGGGGACCAAGAAGAGGGTCGCGCTGGCACAGGCTTTGGTGGCGCAGCCTGATGTGCTGCTCCTGGACGAGCCAACGAACCATCTTGACCTGGATTCAATCGAATGGCTGGAAGAGTTGCTGATTGACTTCAAGGGCAGCGTTATTACGATTACACATGATCGCTCGTTCCTTGACCGTGTCGCCACTCGGATTGTTGAGCTAGACCGGGGACGATTGAACTCATACCCAGGCAATTTCGCACAGTATCTTATTCAGAAGGAAGAGCAACTCGCCCAGGAAGCCGTCATTAGCGCCAAGGCCGACAAACTCTTGGCACAAGAGGAGATATGGGTTCGCAAAGGAGTGGAGGCTAGGCGAACCCGTAGTCAAAGCCGCATTGGGAGGCTCGAAGAGCTCCGTGCCAGCCGGGGAGCAAGGCGAGACGCGGTGGGCAGCGTCAAAATGGACGTCGCATCTGGGGCACTGGGCGGAAAATTGGTCTCAGAAATGACTGATGTAGACAAGTCGTTTGGCGACAAGGTCATCACCAAGAACTTCAGCACCACCATATTGAGAGGGGACAAAGTTGGTCTACTAGGCCCCAACGGCGCCGGCAAGACGACTCTGTTGAAGTTAATCTTGGGTGAAATACAGCCCAACAGCGGTAAAGTGCGCCAAGGCGCCAACCTGCAGGTCGCCTATTTTGACCAGATGCGTAATGCCTTGGACCTGGACTCGACTCTGGAAAACTTCATCAGTCCTGGCAGTGAATGGATTGAAATTGGCAACCAACGCAAACACGTCAAAAGTTACCTGAGCGACTTCCTGTTTTCACCGGCGCGCGCCAACTCCCCCGTGCGCTCACTGTCCGGCGGAGAGCGCAACCGGCTCCTGCTAGCCCGCCTGTTCGCTCGCCCCGCCAATGTGTTGGTGCTGGATGAGCCAACCAACGATCTTGACATCGACACGCTGGAGCTTCTGGAAGACTTGCTTCAGAACTACGAAGGCACCGTGTTTTTGGTCAGCCATGACCGTACATTCCTTGACAACGTTGTAACCAGCACGATCGCTTGCGAAGGAGATGGGTTATGGCGCGAGTATGAAGGCGGCGTACAGGACTGGTTAATTCAATCCAGACGAAGCAAAGAAATCAAAGCTGCTAGCACTTTGATAGCTACTTCCGCACAAAAGACGGCGGGAAAGGCCAAATCTGATACTGGACTTGCTCCCGAAAAAAAATTATCGATAACCAAAAAATTGAATAACAAGGAGCAACGGGAGCTCGAAGGCCTACCCGCACAAATCAGCAAACTAGAACAGGAGCAATCTGTGTTGCGGGCTGAATTGGCAGATGCAACTCTCTATACCCAAGATCCGGTGAAAGCGACCGCGCTTTACTCGCGGGATGCAGCAATTGAGGAAGAGTTGCTGAATGCCTTGGCCAGGTGGGAAGAGCTGTCTACCGCTTGACTTACACCCGGTAGCGGTCTTTGGTGCTGCTCAATTTGGCAATCAGTACCGGCGCTATCTGGGAAAGAGGCAAGACTTCATCCGCGGCGCCATGCAAAATCGCCTCGCGTGGCATACCAAAGACGATGCAGGACGCCTCATCCTGTACAAGGTTATAGCTGCCAGCGTCTTTCATTTCACGCATGGCCTTGGCACCATCGTTACCCATGCCAGTCAGCATGATGCCAAACGCATTGGCACCAACCACCGCGGCCGCGGACTTGAACAGTACCTCAACAGAAGGTTTGTGCCGATTGACCAGCTCTCCATCCTCAACAACGGCGACATAGTTGGCGCCGCTACGGGCAACACGAAACTGCTTGCCTCCAGGCGCGATGTAGGCATGGCCTGGCAGTATTCGTTCGCCATTGACCGCTTCCTTCACCGTAATTTGGCAAAGTCCATTCAAACGAGCGGCAAAACTGGTGGTGAAGCCTGGGGGCATATGCTGAGTGATCACGATACCCGGTGAATCGGCGGGCATATGTGTCAAAACCTCCTTGATAGCCTCAGTGCCTCCCGTCGATGCCCCTATACACACCAGTTTTTCCGTCGACACACGCCCAATGGATGCCACGGGCGAGCGGACGGGCTCACGTCCTTGCGGGGCAGTAACACTCGAAGGAGTCACGGTCCGTTTGACATGGGCCGCGGCGGCGACCCGGACTTTTTCAACAATTTGGGCTGACAACTCGCTCAAACCATCGGCTACCCCAATCCGGGGCTTGGCCACAAAGTCAACGGCACCCAGTTCCAGTGCTCTCATCGTGACCTCGGCACCGCGCTCAGTCAGCGTGGAAATCATGACCACAGGCATGGGACGAAGACGCATGAGCCGGCCAAGAAAATCAATACCGTCCATACGGGGCATCTCAATGTCCAGTGTGATCACATCGGGATCCAGCTCCCGAATCATCTCTCGGGCAATCAAGGGATCATTGGCCGAGCCAACACACTCCATATCCTTCTGTCGATTGATGATTTCGGAAAGCAGACTTCTCACCAAAGCCGAATCATCCACGACCACCACTCGAATTTTTTTCAACGCATGATCCTCAAAACAGATCCACAGAGCCGCCCGAAGTCGACTTTGCGACGGTGGCGGCATTGCCTTTACGCTCTTCGACGGCCAAGGTTTCTGGATGTGAATGCGCCAAGCGCTTGACCAGTGCCTTACCCGTCACAGGAAAGAAACACACTTTACGAGGGTGAATGTCCAAGACGTCTTGTGAAACCACGGGAATACGTTCGGTGGCCAGATAGTCAAGAACAAACTGCGTATTTCGCTCTCCAACATTCATGGTGGTAAAACCCGCCATCACTTGGGCGCCTCCAAACACTTTGGCTTGCATGGATTCCCGTCGCGCCCCTTTTTTCAGCATCTCGTTGATGAGCAACTCCATGGCGTAGGAGCCATACCGCCCGAATCCATCAGCACTATCGCCATCAGGAAGCATAAAGTGATTCATGCCGCCGGCCCTCGCCTTGCCGTCCCAAAGGCAGGCAGAAATACAGGAACCCAGCACAGTCATGATGACAATATCTTCATTCGAAACAAAGTACTCACCGGGCAGGACCTTGACGGCGTCATACTGGAAGTGATGGTCGCTGTAGAAAAATGAGGCTTCACCGGGACTTCGGGGTTGAGCCTTGAGGTGATCCACACGTGAAATTCGTCCACCAACCATCGCTTTGGTAGCGATAGGCGCAAGGATGGATCGAGCAGACAAAGGCCCCAGAGAAGCTTGGGATGGATTCATAGCGTCCTTGCAATCATTGGATCAGGTGGCGCATGAACGCATTGTGCATCCACCACAAAACATTAACGCCGCTCATAAACAGTCTTACCTTTGAGAACAAACAAGTCACGCGACTCACTGAAATTCTCTGCATGGCCAACGAACAACAATCCGCCCGGCACCATCACACGGTGGATGCGCTCCAACACCTTGCGCTGAGTTGGCGCATCAAAATAGATCATGACATTGCGGCAAAAAACAACATCAAACGGATCCTGAAACGGCCAGTCATCCCGAATCAAGTTCACGCTGATGAATTCAATCATGCGTTGTAATTCGGGTTTGACTCGCGCCATACCGTCATTGGCGCCCTTGCCTCGCAAGAAAAACCGCTGCATACGCGCTGCGTCTACCCCTTTGAGACCGTCAAGACGATAGACCCCTTGCGCAGCCGTCGCCAAAACCCTGGAATCAATGTCACTGGCGGCAAGCGTTACATTTGCCCTGGGTCCGAGCGCATCCATAGCGGTCATGGCAATTGAGTAAGGCTCCTCCCCGGTGGAGGCGGCATTGCACCAGACCCGCCACGCCGCACCCGTGGGCTTCGATGCCAAGTGATCGGCAAAAATCTCAAAATGATGCTGCTCGCGAAAAAATGACGTCAGATTAGTCGTCAGTGCGTTGACAAACTCTTGCCATTCGGGTCCGTCATGTGTTTCAAGCCAGCCCAAATAATCTTTGAAGCTTTGATGCCCAGTATCCCGAAGGCGCCGAGACAAGCGGCTGTAAACCATGGCGTGCTTGCCATCGTGAAGGCTGATACCTGCTCTCTGGTAGATCAGTGACTGAACTCGATCAAAATCAGCATTCGTCCAAACGAACTCACGCCCCTGCATGTCAGCTCCCATTCGTAAAGAAGAGTCTGAGCGTCAGCATTGGAGAAGCGTCATACTTGAAAAGCATCAAGAAGCAGGTGACAAGGATAATTCACGCGATAACAACACTGACTTAAGAGATCGGTTTCTACCCGACATCAGACGTGAGTCCCATGTCAACACCAGCCATCAGTTTCTCTATATCCAGCAAAATCAACATACGGCCCTCCAGGGAGCCCAACCCGAGGATGGCATCACTATCAATGGCACTGTCAACATCAGGCACAGCTTTTAGACTGTCAGCAGGCAACTCCATCACATCACTGACAGAGTCCACCACGATACCGGCAATACGGTTTCTCAGATTGAGAATGATGACGACGGTGAAGGCATCGTAATCAACCTTCGCGCAGTTGAACTTCAACCGCATGTCAACAATAGGGACGATGGTTCCCCGCAGGTTGACAACCCCCTTGATGAAGTTCGGCGCATTGGCGATTCTGGTTGGCGGCTCATAGCCGCGTATTTCCTGAACCTTCAGGATGTCAATGCCATATTCCTCCTGGTCAAGCCGGAAGGTTAGGTACTCCCGTGCCGCGCCTGGTGTCATTTCGCCATTTTTTTCCATCGCACCCATGTTTTCTTCCTTCTAACGCAGCATTAGTGACGTGACCGACGCACCAGAGCGCCCGTATCCAGAATGAGCGCTACCTTGCCATCACCCAAAATGGTCGCGCCTGAAATGTTGGGCACTTTGCGGTAATTGGATTCAAGATTCTTGACCACCACCTGCTGCTGCCCCAGCAACTCATCCACAAGAATGGCAACGCGACTTCCATCCGCTTCAATGACGACCATGATGTCACTGGAGCGAGCTGCATCAAAGCGGGGAACCTGGAAAACCTTCTCCAGCTCAATCACGGGCATGTATTCGTCGCGAACCTTCACTAATTGCGCACCTTGTCCTACCGTGCTGACGGCGTCCGACTTCACCTGAAAAGACTCAACGACCGACGACAGCGGCAATATATAGACCTCGTTGCCGACCCCAACCGACATGCCATCCATGATCGCCAGAGTTAGGGGCAATCGCACGGACACTTTCATGCCATAGCCTTCTGCCGAATCAATTTCAACAGTGCCGTTCAGCGCAGCGATATTGCGTTTGACCACGTCCATGCCCACGCCGCGCCCGGACACATCCGTCACCACATCAGCAGTAGAGAATCCGGGAGCGAAAATCAGTTGCCAGACTTCAGGATCTGACATCTGGTCAGACACCTCAATACCACGCTCACGGGCTTTGGCCAATATCTTCTCCCGAGACATACCCCGGCCATCGTCACGCACTTCAATCACGATCGATCCCCCTTGGTGGGAGGCCGACAGGGTAATCGTGCCTGTTTCAGACTTGCCAGCGCGTACCCGATCCGCCGGCAACTCAACACCATGGTCGCAACTGTTTCGCACCAAGTGAGTCAGTGGGTCTGTGATCTTTTCTACCAGTCCCTTGTCAAGCTCAGTGGCCTCACCCTGGGTAACAAAGTCGACCTTTTTGCCGAGTTTACTGGCGAGATCGCGCAACATCCGAGGGAAACGACTGAAGACGATCGACATCGGAATCATCCGGATCGACATCACCGACTCCTGCAAATCACGGGTATTGCGATCCAGGTCGGTCAACCCGGTCAACAATTGTTGGTACAAGGCGGGATCCAGGGCGCGGCTATTCTGTGCCAGCATCGCCTGAGTGATGACCAATTCGCCAACCAGATTGATCAATTGATCAACCTTGCTGATTGCAACCCTGATGGTCGCAGCCTCAGGCTGCACGACCAGTCCGGTCTGCCTGGCTGCAGACGCCTTCGTTGATGAAGGCCCTCCAACGATATCTGCAGCAGCGGCAATAACAGGGTCAGTTACAACACTAGGGGCACCTGGCGCGCCGTCAAAAAAACCGAATCCCGGCAGCGGAGCCAGCGGCGCACCCAGTGGAGGGTCGTCATCATACGAAACGGAATTGGGCGCACTGGCGGCGCCATCAAAAAATCCGTAACCGACATCCGGTGCAGCGCTTGCCGCGACATCTTTGATGGCCACTTGGGCCCGCGAGACATGAAAAGCGAATAAATCCAGCAAATCTTCATCGGATGAAGAAGTTTCGACGGCAAACATACGAGTGTCAGTTTGATCGCACGCGACTACCTTGATGTCTCCCAGCCCAGGGATATCCCGAAACAACTCAAGGATAGCGTCGGCCTGATCTGGACGGTCCAAAGGACCAATCCGAATTTCGAGCGATCGATTTGATGTGCTCGAATCGTCGGAGGGCATTGCAACAAGCACCGCCGGCGCAACAACAGGCGTCTGAATCGACGGAGGCGCTGCAGCAGGGAAGCTGGACACCAGCACCTGACCTGAAGCCAACACCTTAATTCGGCTCACCAAATCAGCTGTGGGCGGAGAGACCCCTTCTCCGCCGGCCTGATGCCGGGCCAGCAGCCCACGGGAGGCATCCGCTGATTCAAGCAGGACATCCACCATCAAGGCATTGGGCTGCAACTCATGGCGGCGCAGTCGGTCAAGCAAGGACTCCATCTGGTGCGTCAATTCCGCCACATCAGAAAAACCAAAGGTGGCCGCACCACCCTTTACAGAGTGTGCGCAACGAAAAACACCGTTCAACTCTTCATCATCCGCCGTCTCAAGGTTCAGGTTAAGCAGCATCTGCTCCATCAAGTCGAGATTCTCCCCAGCCTCCTCAAAGAAAATCTGATAAAACTGACTCAGATCAAAGTCGGCCCCTGACCCACTACCCTCTTGATGCGCTTCCGCCATGTCTCTCTCCGGTATTGCGTTTGTCTACATGACACTCTCTTATCGACCTACTTGATCACTTTCTTGATGACTTCAAGCAATCGGGCTGGATCAAAAGGTTTCACCAACCACCCCGTCGCCCCGGCCGCACGCCCGGCCTGCTTCATGAGATCGCTGGACTCCGTTGTCAGCATCAATATGGGAATGGTTTTAAATTGAGGATGGTCTCTCAATTTACGGGTCAGACCCAAACCGTCGAGCCTGGGCATATTCTGGTCGGTCAATACCAGATCGAATGACTGAGCCTGCGCCTTCTCATAGGCGTCGACACCATCAACCGCTTCCACAACTTGGTAACCGGCACCGGTTAATGTGAATGACACCATCTTTCGCATGGATGGCGAATCATCAACAGCGAGTATTAAAGGCATGTGAAGCTCCGACTATTTCAGTTATAGGTTGATAGAAAATATTTAAAATAATTCAATGGATCCGGCGTCCATTTCGTCTTGCGTGACAGGGTTGGGACGCTCTGGAACTTCCTCCACAAAAGGCACGGCTTCACCGTCTTCAATGCCCATGGATTCGGAAGCCAGTCGGTAAGCACAACCCTGAAGTATTTTGGAAGTATGAACAATCAGCTGCGAGGCCATGTCCTGAAACTGCAGCTCCGTCACAGCAGCCGTCAAAGCACTGCGAACGGCATCGAGCTCTCGGGACCCTGCCAAACCAGAATCGGCCAGATTCTTACTGGCGCAGGTAAACCGCTCCATCAGATTTTCCATCGCATGGGCAAGTAACCCATCTAGACGACTCAAATCATGCACAACAACGAGAAGAGAATCTTGCAACTCCGCGACCAACATCACAGGAAGCTGCACAGCGGGAACTGAAGATATCGTCTGGTTCTGTTGCATTCTTGTATCCAATCTCGTCTCCGAAACTTCGCTGAGCCCCAAATATGTCGCCAGGCATTTGGCGTTTTACAAATCCGGCTATAGACACAGTTATCGGCACATTCGCAGAACTATTGAGCGCATTTCAATCAAATTAGCGCGCTACACTGAGAATGGCTTTCAACCATTTACAAATCTACTGCTTTTCGGAGGCAATGATAGCGTTAATCATGATGCAAGAAGAAGCTTCAAACCAGCGATTGAGAATACTTCATCTGGAGGATTCTCCCGTTGACCATGAGCTTGTCAGGCTCGCATTGCGTCGAGCGGGAGAGGACTGCGAATTAGAGCGTGTGGAGTCTCTTGATGATTTCGAGCGCCGACTGCAAACGTCGGAATTTGATGTGATTCTGGCAGACTATCGGCTGCCAGGCTTTACCGCTCTGGATGCCTGGCGTATCTTGCATCTGCGGGAGCAACACCCCCCGTTCATCCTGCTGTCCGGCGCCATTGGTGAACCTGCCGCTGTTTCAGCTATAAAGACCGGTATCAGCGACTACCTGTCCAAGGACGACATGAGCAAACTGGCACAAGTGATCCGGCGTGCCATGGAGGTCCACAGTATTCGCCGCGCGAAAGAAATGGCCGACATTGAACTTGCACTCTCCCAGAGGCGGCTTGCGGATTTTGCTGAGCACTTGCAAATGACCATTGAACAGGAGCGCGCAGCCATTGCAAGGGAAATTCACGATGACATTGGCGGCGCACTGGCCGCGGTGAGGTTTGATCTTTCCTGGATTGGCAGGCATACAGTTGACCCCATGACACTAGAGCATGTCACGGCGGCCACTGAGATGCTGCAACACGCGCTGGAGGCAAGCCAACGCATCATGATGAATCTGCGCCCGGCCATTCTGGACCAGGGCTTGGTTGCCGCAGTTCAGTGGTTGGCGCAGGGCTTCTCCAAACGGACGGGCATTGAAACCGCCGTTCATGCATCGCCAGAAAAAGGCATCATGTCCAAAGACATCCAGCTCGTAGCCTACAGAACGGCGCAGGAGGCATTAACCAATGTTGTTAAATACGCAGACTGCAGTCTGGTCACGATCGACCTTTCAGATGCAGAAGGTGTGCTGACCCTTGAAGTGACGGACAACGGAAAAGGCATTTCGCCAATCGATCTTCTTAATCCGAAAGGCTTTGGAATTCGGGGACTTCACGAGCGAGCCAAGACCGTGGGCGGTTGGCTGGACGTGAGTACCAAGAACAACGTGGGCACGTCAATCATTCTTTCGGTACCCTTGCTGCCAATGCAGCCTGACAACACACAGGACGTTGACTGAGATGATTCGCGTTATTCTTTGTGATGACCATGCCATGGTACGCCGAGGCATCCGGGAAACACTGTCCGAAGCTGTCGACATTCAAGTCACAGCAGAGGCAGGGAGCTACGCGGAGGTCAGGGATGCCATGCGCACGTCGGCCTGCGATGTGCTCGTTCTTGACTTGAACCTTCCAGGACGAGGAGGTCTGGAGGTCCTGTCCAGCCTACGCGAGGCCAACTCACCGATCAAGGTACTGATCGTCTCGATGTTTGCGGAAGACCAATATGCCATACGCTGTCTGCGTGCCGGCGCACAAGGTTACCTGAACAAGGCGGGCGATCCCGCTGATTTGATCAACGCCGTTCGAACGGTAGCGCAGGGGCGCAAATACGTCACTGCAGAAGTCGCCCACATGTTGGTTGACAGTCTGAGCACGCCCGAAAACGTGACCTTGCATGCCTCGCTGTCCGAGCGGGAGTTGCAGACACTGGTCAAAATTGCATCCGGAAAAAGGCTCTCCGACATTGCCGAGGAGTTGATGCTCAGCCCAAAAACGGTCAGCGTCTATCGATCCCGGGTGCTTGAAAAACTGAAACTGTCGAACAATGCCGAGTTAACGGTCTACGCCATTCGCAACGAGCTGGTTTAGCCTTTACTTGCCAGAGAAAGTCGCGATGGCGCGCTCCATGAGCGCCAACAGTGGCTGATCCAGCATAGGCAATGTGGCAGCAATACCAATCAGGCCCACCGTCAATGTGATGGGAAAACCAATGGCGTAAATATTCATCTGCGGCGCCACGCGTGACACGATTCCCAAAGCAAGATTCACAAACATGAGCATGCCAATCATGGGCAAGGCGATCCACAGGCCACTGGCAAACAAATCAGAGCCAAGGTCATACAGCTTCATTTTCTTCAATGCTTCAAGAAAATTCTGATCGACCGGAAAAGCTTCGAAACTTTTGATAACAGCCATGAGGACCACCAAGTGGCCATTCATGACGATAAATAAAAAAGACGCCATGTGCCCAAAAAAGGCAGCCACCGCGCTGGACTGCGTGTTCATTGACGGAACAAAGAAAGAGGCAAAACTAAGCCCCATCTGCAAGCCGACGACCTCGCCCGCCAGCTCGACCGCCGCGAAGACAAGCCGCACCGTAAACCCGATGGCCAGGCCAATGCCGACTTGCTGAATGACAGCACCCAAAGCTTCAGGCGCATCAATGCTGATTACCGGCTGCCCTTCTAGACTGGCCTGCGCAGCAAACGCAATAAAAAACGCCAGGGCAATTCTGGCCCGCACCGGAAAAGCTTTGGAAGAAAAGATGGGGGCCGCGGTGAATACAGCCAACACACGCAAAAAGGGCCACAAAATAGGCGACAACCATGCCACCAACTGAGCTTCGGTAAAGGCGATCACGGCGACTTTGAATTACTCAAACGACCGCGGAAGGTATCGCTTCAATAGTCCGGCGAATGTACTCAACCAGCATGTTCAACATCCACGGGCCTGCAATGGCAAATACCGCAATGGCGGCAATCAGCTTGGGCACGAAAGCCAGGGTCTGCTCATTGATCTGGGTCACGGCCTGAAACAGGCTCACCAGAAGACCCACAACCAGCACCACGCCCAAGACAGGGGCAGACACCATCAGCAGCATGAGTAATGCTTCCTGGCCCATTGTCAAAACCATTTGCGCATTCATGGTCAGCCCTCAGGTCACAAAACTGGCTGCCAGTGAGCCAATCAAAAGATTCCAGCCATCGGCCAGCACAAACAACATCAGCTTGAACGGCAACGCCACCAGGACCGGTGACAGCATCATCATGCCCAAGGACATCAGTACGCTGGCAACCACAATGTCGATCACCAAAAAGGGAATGAAAATCATGAATCCGATCTGAAACGCCGACTTGAGTTCGCTGGTCACAAAAGCCGGCACGAGGATGCGGATCGGCGCATTTTGCGCCGTGGTTCCCGGCGGCAATTTGGCCAGCTTGGCAAAGAGTGCCAAGTCTGACTGTCGGGTCTGTTTGCTCATGAACTGCCGTAGCGGATCTTCACCATTCGCCAAAGCTTGTTCAAACGTGATCGCGTTTTTTGTGTAGGGCAGATAGGCGTCGTTGTAGACCTTGTCCAGTGTTGGCCCCATCACAAAAAACGTCAAAAACAGAGATAAACCGACCACCACCTGGGTGGGTGGGGCAGACTGCGTGCCCAAGGCTTGCCGCAGCAGGGAAAGCACAATCACAATGCGAGTGAACCCGGTCATCATGAGCAAGATCGCCGGAAGGAATGACAGTGCCGTGAAGAACAGCAAGGTCTGGATGGGCACCGAAAAGCTCATGTTGGAGCCACCAGTCCCGACCAACAAAGGCAACTGCCCCCCCGTTTGGGCCCATGCGGACGATTGGGTCAATAGCCCCAGCAGTCCGAGGACGATTACACGCCCCCCTGTGCAAAGATGTCTCGAACCGATATTTACTTGTTCCACAAACATGTCCGATGTCACTTCAATGCAGGCACAACTTGCGTCGCCTGCGCTTGAAACGGTTCTGTTTTAGTGTCCATTGCCGCAGTGTGCAAGCAGGTGATGGTTTGCGCGGTGACGCCGAGTGTCAGCCAGACGCGCTCGCCCTCGGGGCCCACTTCAACTGTGACCACTCGCTGATGTGGCCCCACCGCAATCGCGGAGATGATTCTGGAGGCGGACGTCAGGCCGGAAGCGCCGCCAACGGACCGGCGCTGCACCCATTTGAGTGCTGATGGCACCAAGGCCAGCAGAACCACAAAGAAAACGACAGAAACCAGCGTTTGCGTCATCTGCGGCTCAACCCTTGCTGACTCGACGCAAGCGCTCAGAGGGCGTGACCACATCGGTCAAGCGAATGCCGAACTTCTCATTCACGACCACCACTTCGCCCTGCGCAATCAGGTAGCCATTCACCAACACATCCATAGGCTCGCCCGCCAGGGCGTCCAACTCCACCACGGAGCCCTGCCCAAGCTGGAGAATATGCCGGATCGGTACCTTGGTACGACCAAGCTCCACGGACAACTGAACCGGAATATCCAGCACGCGGCTGATATCGTCAATCGGGGAATCGCTTGACGAGAAAGAACGTGATGAGTCACCGGAAAGAATCCCCCCTTGCTCGGAGGCGCCTCCGTCTGAACTCTTTTGCTCCAACAACGCTTCGGCCCAATCGGCCATGCCGTCATCTTCAGCGGGTTTGTCGTCTATTGCCATGTCGTTTACCTATTCAGTCGAGGGCTTAGCCCCTCAAACATTTGTCAATTCGAATCGCATATTTTGCGTTGTGAGTGCCATATTGGCATTCAAAGATGGGAACACCATCCACCGTCACCTCAATCTTGGGCTGCCGGTCGAGTTCAATGAAATCCCCGGGTTTCATGGCCAGCAACTGCTCAATGGTTGCGTCCGCACGCGCCAACTCGGCTACAAGGGTGATCTCAGCTGCCTGGATTTCTTGTGTCAGGACGTTGACCCAACGCCGGTCTACCTCAATGGAGTCACCCTGAGTGGATGAGTACAAAACATCGCGGATGGGCTCCAGTGTTGCATACGGCATGCAAAAGTGAATCGCCCCGGTAATCTCGCCGATTTCAAGCTGAAAGGAGGTTGAAATGACAATCTCGCTCGGCGTGGCGATATTGGCAAACTGAGGCTGCATCTCAGAGCGCTGATAGTCCAATTCAAGTGGGTAAATCCCTTGCCATGCTTTTTTGTACTCCTCCGTGATCACGTCAACCAGCCGGTTGATCACGCGCTGCTCAGTTGCAGAAAAATCACGCCCCTCGATACGGGTCTGAAACTTCCCGATACCGCCATAGAGTGACTCAATCACACCAAACACGAGCGCGGGCTCGCAAACGATCAAACCACTGCCCCGCAGCGGCCGGATGGCCACAATATTGAAATTGGTGGGGACGGCCAGTTCACGCAAGAATGCGCTGTAGCGCTGAACAGATACAGGGCCGACCGATATCTCAGGACTTCGGCGAATGAAATTGAAGAGGCCCACCCGGAGATTACGTGCGAATCGTTCGTTAACGATTTCCATCGTCGGCATGCGCCCACGAACAATCCTCTCCTGGCTTGATATGTTGTACGGGCGAACCTCACCATGCTCCTGCACTTCCTCCGTCAGCTTCTGGCTTTCGCCCGTAACGCCTTCCAGCAGGGCGTCAACTTCTTCCTGGGAAAGAAACGATTCACTCATATAGCATCACCTGAGACACCCTTACTGAATGATGAAACTTGAAAACAACACACCGACCACAGGGTACTCGACATGGACGACCTTCTTGGAAGATTTCTTCTTCTTTGGCGGTGCAGCCTCATCCTCATGCTCATCCGCTCCACCGCCAAACGGAATCGAAGTCTCCCGGAGGATATCTTTAGCAAGCTTTTCCTTGCCCTCCTGAGTGAGCAGTTCTTCTGAGGTTCTCTGCGAAATCAACATCAAAACACCACTGCGAATGGTAGGCAGATAGGCTTTGACGGAGTCAGAGGCATGGGCATCGGTGACCTCCAGCGTAATGCCCACCTGGGCCACCTTTTCACCACCAACGTCGGCCAGATTAACCACCATGCTGTCCAGCGGGAGGTACGCCGGGGGCGTCTTTGGCGCCGCATGCGCCGCAGCTTTCGCGGGCGCTGCATCTTCACCGTCTTCAGCGGCTGCACGCTGCTTGCTGATGTAGAAAAAGGCACCGCCCCCCCCCAAGGCCAGCACGAGCACGGCCCCGATGATGATCATCATTTTCTTGCTCTTGCCTTTGGCCGGGGCTGCAGCATCCGTTGCTTCAGGTTTGTTCGCCACTGTATTTCCTTCGAGACGTTATCTTGGGTTGGATTATTGAGCACATCGGGCCGGTCAACGACCAAATTAACCATGAATAAGCATGGCTTTCCGGCCCATCCCTTGCCCGGACCTTCAGACAAACAGGTCCAAAGTGCGACCGCTTGATGGATTCGCCCGCTGGCGGGCCTCCGCTGGCGCAACTTCCTTTGTCAAAACGGTGGCCTGACGTGCACTTTGCTGGCCGCGCTGCTCTTGCGAGTCGGCATTGCCGCCCGGACCTGATCCACCGACTGAAACACCCGACAACACCAGGCCTTCGCTGGACAAGAGGTCCTTCAACTGGGAGGCCGCGCCTTCGAGTATTTGCCGGATTTCAGGTTGATCGGTGCGAAATCCTATGTGGGCTTCATCTCCCTTGAGCGAAATACTGACCTGAACGGGATCGCTGCCGAAGCCATCAAGCTTCAACTCGGCATTTTGAATGCCTTGCGAGACCCAGTACCCGACGGTGTCGGCCACCATTTGCTCCGGCGAGATCATGGACGGATCAGCGATCACGGACGGTGAATCCACCTGATTTCCAGCATGCAAAGCATGCGCGCCCCACACGCCTTCGGCACCAGGAGCGGCAGCCAAAGACGAAGGCTTGCCAAAATCCTTGTCGACCGGACGGGCAAACCCCTCCGCCATGCCGCTGGCGACCAGCCCAACGGACAGCGCAGACTCCCTCGCCGACAGGTCCATCTGGGCCGCTCGATTGAGCGACTTCGCCTCAGCCAGATTGGCAGCCACGGCAGACTGAAGCTGCGCGACGCGCGTTGATGACGCGCCACCCGTAATGTCAGGCGTGACCTGAGCCAGCAAGGCATCAGCGATCTTGCCCGTAACTTCTGTTTTCCCAGCCAGGGCTGCGTCGGTCAACGCCACCATGCCCTTTGCGCTCATTTTTCGGGCGTCGCTGGTTGCCGTGCTGAGGGGCGTCCCTGTCTTTGTGTCCGCCATGTGGGCCGCTTGCGCCAACAGCATCGCCAGATCGCTTGGCAGGTTCTGCGCCATCAACAGTGATGCATCTGGTGACGTTGAGGCGGTCGTGTCGACTTTTTCATCTTCCGCCATCTTTTTATCGGCTTGGCTGCCCCCCTCGGCCGTGCCTGCTCCTTTTTTGGCCACAGGAGCGTCTGACGCCACAGAACTCAAGACCGAGGCAAATCCATTCTTTTCCTTGGCATTTTCGACGTCACCAGCCTTGTCAGCGTTTTGACCATGAGTACGCTCTGTCTTTGCCCCAGCGGATGGATTGGCAGATATGCCGACGAATTCAATACTCATGCCGCTCTCCCCCCATCATTCCGCCAGAAGTCTGACAGCTGCGTAAAGAAGCAAACTCATCCGTCTGCTTCTGGTCGCGACGCGACTGAACAAGCGCCAGATCAGATTGTTTTTTCTTCAAGGCATGCTGCAGGCTGGCCAGCCGGATATCGGCATCAAGCACCAGCTGTTTGGCAGCTTCAACTTTGTGCGAGGCGTTCTCAATTGCCACAGTTTGCAGGGCAATCGCATGCTGTAGACGATCCATGAACTGGTAGTGGTGTCGCATCAACTCAGGCGTGGTGCTGGTGGTCTGCGCCGAGGCCGCCCATTTGGTCTGCGTCTCAGCTGCGTAGCCGGTCAACTGCGCCATCTGGTCCTGGGCAAAGAGCTGGGCACGCAGAACATGCTGCAACACCTTGCCAGCCTGGTCACGCTTGGTAGTTGCCAGGTCAATAGCCAGAAGAACACTTTTCACGATCGACATTCGATATCTCCGATTATTAAGGCATTCATGGGAATGAGCCCTCGCGCTCTATCGTCACCATCATCTGCTGGAGGCTGTCGCTCATACTGGCCGAGGTAAACATATCTTGCTGCAAAAACTCGGACATCGAATCATGCAGCCTGATGGATTCGTCCAGCGCGGGGTCAGAGCCACTCACGTAAGCACCAATTTGCACCAGGTCACGGCCTTTTTCATACTTTGAATTGATCGACCTGAAACGCCGGGCCATCTCAAAATGCTCACGTGGCACCACGTTGTGCATCACACGCGAGGCTGACTGCTCAATGTCAATGGCGGGGAAATGCCCCGCCTCGGCCAGCGAACGCGACAGCACAATGTGCCCATCCAAGATCGCCCGGGCGGCATCTGCAATCGGGTCCTGCTGATCGTCACCTTCTGACAGCACCGTGTAAAACGCGGTAATCGAGCCCACACCATTCAAACCATTGCCACTGCGCTCCACCAGTTGCGGCAGCTTGGCAAAGCAGGACGGCGGATAACCCTTGGTGGCTGGCGGCTCGCCAATCGCCAACGCAATTTCACGCTGCGCCATGGCATAGCGGGTGAGCGAGTCCATCAACAGCAAAACGTGTTTGCCCTTATCCCGAAAACTCTCGGCAATAGCGGTGGCGTAGGCCGCGCCCTGCATGCGAAGCAGTGGCGGGGCATCGGCCGGGGCGGCTACCACCACGGCGCGGGCACGTCCGTCTTCACCCAAAATATCTTCAATGAATTCCTTGACCTCGCGGCCCCGCTCGCCAATCAAACCCACCACGATCACGTCAGCTTCCGTGTAGCGGGCCATCATCCCCAGCAACACGCTCTTGCCAACGCCGGAACCTGCAAACAGGCCAATTCGTTGCCCACGGCCAATCGTGAGCAAGGCGTTGATGGCGCGCACACCCGTGTCGAGCATGTCACGCACAGGCGCACGGTCCATGGCGTTGATTTGTTTGCGGTCCAGCGGCAAGGACGTCACGTCTTCAATCGGGCCCCGGCGGTCCATGGGCGCGCCGTGGGCGTCCACCACACGGCCCAACAAACCATCTCCCAGGGGCAAGCGCAGCATCCCATAACCAGAAGTACGTTCCGACTTGCGGCGCTCGCCCAAACGGGGTACGGCCACGTAGGGTGCGGCAGGCACCACACTGGCGCCGCTGGACAAACCATGAATATCGCCCGCCGGCATCAAAAAGGCCCGGTCATTGGAAAATCCGACCACCTCGGCCAGCACGGGCGCCTGCGACTTCATCGACACCAAACACTGAGAGCCCACCGGCACCCGGATACCCGCCGCCTCCAGCACCAGCCCGGTCAGCCGCGTCAGCGTGCCGCGCACCTCCAGCGTGCTGCCAGCGTTCACGCGACGCTTTGCGTCGTCCATGAACAGTTGCCATTTGGAGGTCACGTCAGGCGTTGTCAACAGGAGCCTCCCAAGGGGCATTCAAACCCAGGCTGGCAATGGCGCGCGCCCACCGTTTTTCAAGCGTTCCGTCGACCACGGTACCCGCAGACTCCACCAGACAACCACCACGGGTGACCGCGGCATCACCGATCAGGGTCAAAGAAAGGGTTGAAAACTCGGTACGAACGACGTCTTCCAGTGTCTCCAGGTCTTGGGGATTGAGCCGGACAACCGCACTCTTGGTCTCCGCCATGAGCGACACCAAAGCCTCGCGAATGACGGGTTGTAACACATCGGCGTCCATGGTCAACTCGTGGCGAATGACCTGGCGAGCCAACTCACAAGCCAGTTCCAGAATGCCTCGGGCAATGCCCTGCTCGGCTTCCGCCAACTGCGCCTGCGCAGACAAAAACAACTGCGCAAACTTTTGTGCCGCCTCCTGGCCCTGGGTGGTCATGAAATCCGCGATCTGGCGTTGCGCTTCCAGGGTGGCTTGGGCGTGGCCCTGAACAAACCCGTCGGCGTAGCCCTCTTGGCGAATGACCTCGTTGGAGGCATCCTGCGCCTCGTTTTTGACGGGCTCAGGATGTTCCTCACGGACTCTCTCCTGGGCAGCCAACAGCAGGGACGCCGTGTCAACCGCGCCAAAGTTCCACTGCTCCACCGCACCAATTTCTTCGCCGGGGATAAACCGTGTGTAGTTACGCATGTTCAGACCATTGCATCATCGCCGCCACCGCCGCCAATGACGATCGTGCCTTCGTCCGCCAGACGGCGCACGACTTTCAAAATCTCTTTCTGTTGCGCTTCCACCTCGGACAAGCGCATGGGACCGCGCGACTCCAGGTCTTCGCGCAGCGTCTCAGCAGCACGGGACGACATGTTCGCCAAAAAGCGTTCCTTGAGTTCGGGCTGAGCGCCCTTGAGGGCGACGATGAGCACGTCAGAGGCCACCTCCTTGAGCACACTCTGAATGGCCTTGTCATCGAGCTTCATCACATCGTCAAAGACAAACATCTTGTCCATGATTTTCTGGGCCAGGTCCGGGTCGTGATTGCGAATGGACTCGATCACCGTGCCCTCAATGGCGGTACCCATCAAGTTGATCATCTCGGCGGCGGTCTTGACGCCGCCCAGCGACGACTTGCGCACCTTGTCGCCACCAGCCAGCACCTTGAACAAGACCTCGTTCAAGTCTTTCAAGGCAGAGGGCTGAATACCTTCCATGGTCGCCACGCGCAACATGACTTCATTGCGTTGACGCTCGGTGAAAAACTTCAGAATATCGGCCGCCTGGTCAAAGTCCAGGTGCACCAGAATGGCCGCCACAATTTGCGGGTGCTCATTGCGCAACAACTCCGCCACGGACGAGGGCTCCATCCATTTCAGGCTCTCGATGCCCGAAACGTCGCCACCCTGCAAAATCCGGTCAATCAACAAGGCGGCCTTGTCGTCCCCCAGCGCACGCTTGAGCACGGACCTAACATAGTCGCCAGAGTCAGAAACCAACAGGCTTTGCGATGCTGCCACGCCGGTAAACCGGTCCACCACCGCATCCACGCGCTCTCGCGTGACCGAACGGGTTTTGGCAATGGCCTCCCCCAGTTTTTGAACCTCTTTGGGAGACAGGTGCTTGAACACCTCGGACGCCTCGGCCTCGCCGAGCGACATCATCAGTATTGCAGCGTCTTCCAGACCGTCAGTTTGAGCCATGGGGTTGTCCGATGTAAGTGCGGTCAGGCGGGCGCTTCGCCATTGATCCAGGATTTGACAATACTGGCCACCGCAGCCGGGTTGTCACGGGTCAGTTTACGGGCATCTTCGATAGCCAACTCGCCCGGGGTGGCGGCGACGGGCTCATTGCTCTTGGCGGGTGCGCTCAGCAAGGGTCGGTCGGGCTCATCTGACTCAATCGCGTCCAATTGGTTGGCGGCATTCGCCAGGGCCACAGGAGGCTGCGACAAGACTTTCAAGGCGGGACGGATGACGCCCAAGAGCACCAGCGCGCCAAACAGCAGCGTACCCACCGGCCAGGCAAAGCTGCGCGCCAGGTCCTGAATCTCTGGCTGCTTCCAGAATGGCACGTCGGCAACGACTGCTTTTTCAATGGTAAATGGCGCGTTCATGAGGTTCACAGAGTCACCCCGGTCTTTGTTGAACCCAATGGTTTCACGCACCAAAGCGGTCATTTTCTCGATTTGCGCATCCGTCAAAGGGACGGTCGTGGTCTTGCCTTTGGCATCCGTAATGGTTTGATTATTCAGCACCACAGCAGCGCTGATGCGCTTGACCACCCCGGTACCGCCACGCACCACGCGCACTGTTTTGTCCACCTCGTAGTTGATGATCGACTCGCGCTTGGAGCCTGCGTTGGCACTGCCTGCAGCACCCGCTGCCGTCAATGCCTGGGGGGCGCCGTTGATGGGGGCTGTTGAGGGCCCGGGAGGCTGGTTGGTGGTGGCGCCGGGCACGCCCGATGGCGGGCTGGCAGTTGTGCCATTGCTGCTTTCAGACACCTGCTGGCTGCGAATCGCAGTCGAATCGGGCGCCTGGTTGGGCTTGTGTGACTCGGAGGTGGACTCGGTTTGCGAGAAATCCAGCTCGGCCGCCACCTGAGCCTTGACGTTGTCCCGCCCCACCACGGGCTCCAGAATGTCCATGATCCGCTTCGTGTAGAGCTGCTCCAGCTGCTGCACATACTGCATCTGCTGGGTATCAAACGCACCCCCAACGCCATTCGGACCCTCAGGCGGGTTGGACAACAGCTTGCCGGTGTCGTCCAGCACGCTCACGGCGGTGGGGTTCATTTCAGGCACGCTGGAGGACACCAGATGAACAATGCCCGCCAGCTGGGCCCGGTCCAGCGTGCGCCCGGAGTTCAAGCCGACCACCACAGAGGCGGTGGGTTTTTGCTGCTCACGAAAAAAGCCATTCTGGTTGGGCAAGGCCAAATGCACCCGAGCGCTCTGCACCGATGACAAGGCCTGAATGGAGCGCGTCAATTCACCCTCCAACCCCCGTTGAAACGCCAGACGCTCCTGAAACTGCGTCATACCAAAACGGTTGGTGTCCATCGTCTCAAAGCCAGCCACCGAGCCCTTGGGCAAACCCAGGGAGGCCAGCTTCAAGCGCGTGTCGTAGACCTTGTCAGCCGGTACCAGAATGGCGCCACCGCCGTCGGTATGTTTATAGGGAATGTTCATGGTGGTCAGCTGTGCCACGATGGCGCCACCGTCTTTGTCGGCCAGGTTGGCATACAAAACACGCCACTCGGCCTGGCGCCCCATCACCAGGCCAATGATGCCAATGGCCACAAACAAGACAATGCCCACGCCAACGCGCAAACGCTGGGCTTGATCCATCCCGGCCAGGCGCTGGGACAGCGTCGGGTTGACAGGCGTTGCAGTAAGGGCGGGAGCGGCAGGCATCATTTATTCCAGTGCGGTGTGGCACAACTTTGCACCACTGATGCGAACGATTATTCTGCCCCACCCCGAAAACATTAGCTCGATAAGCCCGGCTTTTACCCCTCACTTCAAATTAATGTTCTGCCACCCCCGGCCATAACATCACCGCCATGGACCTCCGACTCACCCCCACGAACATGCCCACCGCGGTGCGCCCGACGATGGCGCCCCGCATTTCGTCGAGCCAGGTAACTGGTGGAGCGGACGGTGGATTCTCTGGTGCGCTGAAAAGCGCACTCAGTTCAGTCAGCGCCTCACAAAACGAGGCCATCAAGCTGCAGCAAGAAGTGCAGATGGAGAACCCCAAGGTGAGTCTGGAAGAAACCATGGTGGCCATTCAGAAAGCCCAGATTGGCTTCCAGGCCACGCTGCATGTGCGCAACCGCATGGTTCAAGCCTATACAGACATCATGAACATGCAGGTCTGAAGGCCCATCTTGTTGGCCCTGGCACCAAAATTTATGCCAAATAGGCCTCTAGCCCAGGTGTACCGTGCGGTAGTAGCTATAAATTCGATAGCAAGTCAATGTAAATACTGCTGTGAACCTTCAAACTGCTGTTCGCAGTGGGCAAGCCAGGGTTCCGCCAGGTAACGAATCTGCGCGTCGTTTTGGAGAATGCGCTGCATGATGCGGGTCTTCTCGATCCGCTGCTCAGGCAGCAACTCTTCGCTGGCAGCCAAGGTGCGCAACTGTTCAATCAACACAGCACACGCGCCTTCGTAGTGGACCACCTGGTCCCAGTCTTCAGACTTGGCGGCATTCAGCATTTTGAGGCTGCTGTCTTCGATGGCCTTGTAGTAGTCAATCAGCATTTGAGACTTTCCAGGACTCCGGTTTTTGGGCATGTCACAACTAGTTTGCAACTTGTCCGCCAATCTGTTTCCAGCCGTCAGCCAACGGTTCGATGACACGGAGGACGTCTGCTAAACCGGCATCGTCATTGCGGAGATTGGCCTGTGTCAATCGGACGACGCAGTACCCATACAAACCATTGAGATTTGCCGCAATGTCTCCGCCCTGCTCCAGGTTCAACGCAGGCTTGAGTCCCTCGTCAATGATGCGCACCGCCTTAACGATTTGCTCACCCTTGGCTGCGATATCGCCGCGCTTCAATGAAACACGCGCAGCGCCCACATTTTGAAGCAATCCTGCCAAGAGCATTCCCACCAATTGATGCGGGCTGGCTTGACTAACCGCTGTCTCTACGCTAACGCGCTGGTAGGCAGAAGCTGAGCGAGAACTGACTGAAGTAAACATGCTGCGTTCCATTTTGTTTATTACCTTATTTATCGGCATTGCAGCAGTTAACTCAAGCCCATTTTGGGGCGCAACAAATCAATTTAACCTGTGGACTTGTTCCAAGCTGTCACTTGCTGCGTGACGTAGGCATTCAGTGAATTCAATTTCGCCATCTGGGTGTCAAGGTTGCTGTATTGCTTGCGCAACCGCGCCTCAAACAAGGTAGCCTTGTCATTCACTTTAGTTTGCGCTGCCGTATTGGAGTCGAGTCTTTTCTTCAGCGCAGCGACCTCGTTGACAACCGCCCCACCACTACCAAGTACGCCTTTGCCCAAGTCCCTGAACTTCAGCGCGAAGCCGTTCGTCAAAGGATTGTTGTTGTTGTTTGTAAACAGCTGCTGAAGCGACGTGCCACTATTTGCCGCCGTACTCAGCTTGGTCGTATTCATGGTGAGAGAACCATCTGACTGCCGCTCAATCCCAACGTCAGACAAGCGTTGGGCAGTAGCACCCAAACTCGTCGACCCAAGCATGCTTCGCAAAATGTTTTGCATCCCCAATATCGATGCATCGCCCTGAAACAGACCCGCAGTCTTGGTGCCCGAGTCGTACTTCGTCAAATCCGCCAAGGTCTTACTCAACGTGTTGTATGCAGTTACAAAATCTGAAACATTTTTAACGGCCGGCTTCACATCTTCGCTGATAAACATGGTCACCGGTGACTTGACCTCCCCCCCCCCCCCATAGCCCGTGGTCGTTGTTGCGACCAGTTTAATTGTGACGCCCGGAATGTTGTCAGCGAGCGTATTTGAGGCAGACGAGACTGCAAGCCCGTTGATCCTGGCTTTAGCGTCTTGGCCATACTGGACGGGAATTCCAGCGCCAGCCATGCCATAGGCCGCACCAGTAAGCAAATCCAATTTCGATGGGTCAAATGACAACCGGGAAAGACCTGTTGAAATATCGCCATCGTCGACGGCCTCACTGGCAGTCAACTTAAACCCGGCTGCTACACCTGTGTCTTTGGACCGCAACAGCAACCGGTCACTCGTGCCATCGTTAAAAGCCGTCGCCACCACGCCAGCCCCTGCCGCGTTAATTTTGACTGCGATGGTCGCAACCGTATCCGCACTGTCAACTTCTATTGACACTGCAGCACGGGCCGAATCCGCGAACGTCGCGCCAGTCCAGGTCCCCAACTTAAAAGTCAATGTGCCAGCGCCCACCGCGCCGCCCGCGGTTAACTGGGCAGAGGATACCGACTGCTGCTGTGCCAGTTGATCAACATCCAGGCTAAAGGATGTAGCGCTCGCAGCCGCCGTGACGGTGATCGTTGCGGCGGCATCTTTTGAGGAAGTAGCAATCCGGGCACCCCATGCACTGACATCCGATATGCGTGTGGCCACGTCAGTCAGGGCGGAGAACTGCGATTGAACCTGCGCAAAAGAAGACACTTGCGCCTGAATGTTGGTGGCTTTCAGCTCAAGTGTTTTGAGCGGCGTCTTTTCCAGCGCCACCAACTGCGAAACAATGCTGTTGACATCCAGTCCACTGCCAATACCAACTGATGAAATGGTCGCCATGCTAGCCTCCTGTTCAATTCTCAACGCACAATTGTCTTACTTCAGCGATCGTTCTAAAGCCTGAAAAGCCAGTGCTTTACAGAAGTTAAAAAGCGGCGGCGAACATTTGTTCGCCGCCGCTGTCACATTTGCTCACACCCCAAGGCGCTTCGCAAACTCCTCGACTTGTTCTTAACGCAGCAGGGCCAGTACGCCTTGTGGCAACTGGTTGGCCTGCGCCACCATCGCAGTGCCAGCCTGCTGGAGAACCTGTGAACGAGACAGGTTGGCCGTTTCTTCGGCAAAGTCAGCGTCCTGGATGCGTGAGCGCGAAGCACTCAAGTTTTCCGAGGTGGTCTGCAGGTTGGAGATGGTCGTGTCAAGGCGGGATTGCAAGGCGCCAAAGCTGGCACGTTGGCCATTGACAGCGGCAAGTGCTGCGTCCACGGTGGTCAGGGTGCGGGTCGCGGAGTCGACAGAGGAGACATCCAGGGTGCTGGTC
>NZ_JBWMAW010000002.1:215722-443057 GCF_056521395.1 Rhodoferax sp. LS1R11 | reverse complement strand
GGGCATCAAGCGCGGTTTGATGACCACCGTGCACGCCGCCACGGCCACGCAAAAGACCGTGGACGGCCCCAGCAACAAAGACTGGCGCGGCGGCCGCGGCATTCTGGAAAACATCATCCCCAGCAGCACCGGCGCCGCCAAGGCCGTGGGCGTGGTCATCCCTGAGCTCAACAAAAAGCTCACCGGCATGTCCTTCCGCGTGCCCACCTCTGATGTGTCCGTGGTCGACCTGACCTGCGAACTCAACAACGAAGCTACCCTGAAAGAAATCTGCGCCGAGATGAAAGCCCAGAGCCAGGGCGCGTTGAAAGGCGTGCTCGGCTACACCGAAGACAAAGTGGTCGCCACCGACTTCCGCGGCGAGACCTGCACCAGCGTGTTTGATGCTGATGCCAGCATCGCGCTGGACAGCACCTTCGTGAAGATCGTGGCCTGGTACGACAACGAGTGGGGCTACTCCAACAAGTGCCTGGAGATGGTGCGCGTGGTGGCCAAGTAATTCACGTTCTGCGTGAAGCAAAAAAGCGCCTGCGGGCGCTTTTTTCATGTCTGTTCAACTAACGTGGCCGTTCCTCACGCCCGTCCGGATGCCTGGCAAAGCGTGCCGGGTCGCGCCCATGCACGGGTGCGGTGTCGGGCCAGGGCCAGCCGCCGAACTGGGTGCGCTGGTAGTCGGCCATGGTTTGCGCAATCTCGGCCTGGGTGTTCATCACAAACGGGCCGTATTGCACTACCGGCTCGCCAATGGGGCGGCCCTGCAGCAGCAGGAATTCGGCCACTTCGCCCTCGTCGCTGTTCTGCAGGTCCACGGTGGCGTCGCCGCGCAACTCAATCGCCGCGTGTTGGTTCACCGGCTGGCCGGCGATGGTGACGGACGTGCCCTTGAAAAAATACAGCGTGCGCCGCGTGCCCGGCCCGGTGGCGGCTGGCAGCGTCCAGCGGGCGCCCGGTGCCATGCGAATGGTCCAGATGGCCACGTCGGCGTCTGCCTGGGCGGCCCAGGAATCGGGCGGCGGGCTCAGGGGCGCCTCCACGGCCGCCCCTGCGGCATCCAGCTTGGTGCCTTGTAATTGCCCGGCAATGACCGAGACCTCGGTGGTGCGACCCCGCGCATCGGTGAGCTGCTGGCGCGGAATTTTTTCGGACCAGAACATCGTGAAATGCGGGGGTGACATCTTGGCGGCGGCTGGCAGGTTCAGCCAGATCTGGAATAGCTCCAGCGGGTTGGGCGCGTCGGTTTTCAGCAGCGGAAACATCTCCGAATGCACCACGCCCTTGCCCGCCGTGAGCCACTGCACATCGCCACCGCCAAAGCGTGCGGCAGCACCCAGCGAGTCCGCGTGGTCAATCAGGCCCTTGCGCACGATGGTCACCGTCTCAAACCCGCGGTGTGGGTGCGACGGAAAGCCCGGCACTTGTTGGCCGTGGTACATGCTCCAGCCGTCCTTGCGGCCAAAGTCCTGGCCGATGTCGCGGCCCGCCAGCGAGGCATCGGGCCCCATCTGTGCATTGCCCTGCGGGTAGGCGTCGTCGTGGTAGACGCAAAACAGAAACGGGTCGAGCGTGGCCCACGGAAAACCCAGGGGCTGGATCTGGACGACGGGGCTGGCGGCAAGGGTGGACATGGCGGTGCTTTCAAAATGAGCAGGTGACGTTGATCCCCCGGCTTTCAAGAGACGCCATCCCTGGATGGCCCGAGTTTATCGGCGGCCCCTGGCTTTAGACACAATAGACCCCCCGGGCGCGACCGCGCCCTTGTCCCATGGGTCTTGTGTGATCAAACTTTCCCGGCTTCCACTGCTCCTCCCGGACGCGCTTGCCCGCCTGCGCGGCCTCACCCGGCGTCAAAAGACCCTGGCGCTGGCCGCCGTGCCTGCGCTGTTTTTGCTCTACGTGCTGGTGCTCATTCCGCTGACCCCCAGCATCAGCGACATCCGCAAGGCCAAGCTGGAGCAACCTACGCAGGTGCTCTCCAGTGACGGCAAACCGCTGGCCGAGTTTCGCCGTGCCAGCGGGGCCCGTGTGCCGCTGGAGGACATCTCCCCGAATGTGATGGCGGCGTTGATTGCCACCGAAGACCACCGTTTTTACGACCACCACGGCCTGGACTGGCGGCGCACGGCGGGGGCGGCGCTCAACACCTTCACGGGCAACCGCCAGGGCGGCTCCACCATCACGCAGCAATTGGCGCGCAACCTGTACCCCGAAGAAATTGGCCGCGCGCCCACGCTCAACCGCAAGCTCAAAGAGGCCATCACCGCGTTCAAGATCGAGGCCCTGTACACCAAGAAGGAGATTCTGGAGACCTACCTCAACACCGTGCCGTTTCTGTACAACGCCTATGGCATCGAGATGGCGGCGCGCACTTACTTTGACAAATCGGCCGACGAGCTGGACGTGTTGGAAAGCGCCACGCTGGTGGGCATGCTCAAGGGCAACAGCTACTACAACCCGGTGCTCAACCCCGAGCGCTCGCTGCAACGGCGCAACATCGTGCTGGCGCAAATGGTCAAGCACGACCAGCTCGATGCCGCCAGATTCGAGGTGCTCAAAAAGCGGCCACTGCGTGTCGAGTTTGAGCGCCAGACCGAGCCCACCGGCCCCGCCCCGCACTTTGCCCAGCAACTGCGCAAGTGGCTCATCAACTGGGCCGACAGCCACGACTACAACATCTACACCGACGGCCTGGTGGTGCACACCACCATCGACTACCGCCTGCAAACCATGGCCAACCAGGCGGTGGCGCGCCAGGGGCGGCAGTTGCAAGGCATTGCCGATGCCGCCTGGGCACCGCGCGGCGTCTGGGGCCCGGGCAGCGCCGTGGTGCAAGCCTTGGTGCGTGAAACGCCCGCGTTCAAAACGGCTCTTGATACGGGCTTGAGCGACGAAGCTGCGCTGAAGAAGCTGATGACAGACACCCTCTTCATGCGCAGCCTGCGTGAAGAAAAAACCCGGGTGCAGGCGGGCTTCATGGCGCTGGACCCGCGCAGTGGCCAGGTGCGCGCCTGGGTGGGCAGCCGCGATTTCAAGATCGACCCGTTTGACCACGTGCAGCAGGCGCGCCGCCAGCCCGGCTCCACCTTCAAGCCCTTTGTGTACGGCGCCGCGTTTGACAAAGGCGCCAGCCCCGACGACACGCTGGTGGACCAGGCGGTGGAAATCCCGATCTCGGGCAACGACGTGTGGCGCCCCACCGACGGCGGCCCGCCCAGCGGGCAGACCATGACCCTGCGCGACGGCCTGGCGTATTCCAAAAACACCATCACCGCCCAGCTGATGCAGGCCGTCGGCCCCGACCGGGTGGCCAAACTGGCCGTGGCCATGGGGGTGCGCCAAAGCAAGCTCGACCCCGTGCTCTCGCTTGCTTTGGGCACCAGCCCGGTGACGCTGAAGGAGATGGTCACCGCCTACGGCACCATCGCCAATGGCGGCGGCTACCTGGAGCCCATGCTGGTGACCCGCATCGAGAACCGCAAGGGCGAGGTGGTGGCCGCCTTCAGCCCCGCCGCGGCCGAGACCGCGCTGCCCCCGGCCGCCAACTACACGCTGCTGGACACCATGCGCGGCGTGGTGGATAAGGGCACGGGCAGCGCCATTCGCAGCCGCTTTGGCATTCGTGCCGATGTGGCGGGCAAAACCGGCACCACGCAAGACAACACCGATGGCTGGTTCATCTTGATGCACCCGCAACTGGTGGTGGGTGCCTGGGTGGGCTTCAACGACGGCCGCATCACGCTGCGCAGCGACTACTGGGGCCAGGGCGCCCACAGCGCGCTGCCGATCGTGGGCGATGTCACGGCGCAAGCGCTGCGTGCCCGCCTCATCGACGTCCGCGTGAAGTTTGTGGAGCCGCAGGACACCAGCTTCATCAGTCCGCTGCTGGGCCGTTTGCGGGATTGGGCCAATGGGCTGATGGGCAACATCCCGGCGCCTGAAGGCCCGGTGGATGCGGCGCCCCCACCTGCGCCGGACAGCGCACCCGAGCCGGCACCAGCGCCGGAGCCTGCCGCGTCGGCCAGCCTGCCCGCCGCCCCGCTGGAGCCTGTGAACGGCGTGGCGCCCCCGGTGTCACCCGCACCCGCTGCGCCGCCAGTGGGTCCGCCGGCCGTGGTGCCTGTTGCGCCCGCCACGCCAGCGCCTGAGCCTGTGACGCCCGTGGTGGGGGAGCCGAAAGCGCCCGGTATTTAAGCAAAATCGGGCTGTAGCCTAGGTAATACCTTCGGGTGTAGCTATTAAATCAGGAGCAAGCTGGCATCGTGAAGAGACTGGTTTGTGGCTGATTAATAGTCAAAAATATCTATTCATAAAATAGTTTAAGACGTTGAATTAAAAGTATTTTTATATGAATTTATCTATTCATATAATGATTCATGGCCAAGCCCGATGATCTGACCTCCAAAGCCCTGCAAGCGCTGCGCCGCCAGGGCAGCGTGCTTTCCAGCGCCGAATTGCAAAACCTGCTGGGCGTGAGCCAGCCCACCGTGTCGCGCGCGCTGGCGCCGCTTATTCAGTCAGCTCAGGTGCAAAAGGTGGGGGCGGCACGCGCCCAGCGTTACGTGCTGCCGCGCACCGTGCCCGGCGTGGGCCGGGATGTGTTGGTCATGCGGGTGGATGCGCAGGGCCAGCCCTCACCGTTTGCACGACTGGTGCCGCTCGAAGGCGGTGCGTTCTGGGTGGATGAAGCCGATGGCGCACGTGCGCTGCACGGCGGCCTGCCCTGGTTTCTGGATGACATGCGCCCCCAGGGCTTCATGGGTCGTGCCTTTGCCCACGCCCACCCCGCCTTGCAACTCGGCAGCGATCCCCGCCACTGGAGCGATGACGATGTGCTGCGCGCGCTCACCCAGTTTGGCGACGACTTACCGGGCAACCTGATCCTGGGCGAGGCGGCGTTTCAGCGCTTTCACACCCTTTCCGAGCGCGTCTCCCGCGTGGACTCGAAGGCGGAATACCCGGCGCTGGCCGAGTTGGCGATGCAGGGCGCGCACCCCGGCTCATCCGCGGGTGGCGAGCAGCCCAAGTTTTGCACGATCAGCGCCGGGCGGCCGGTCATCGTCAAGTTTTCGCCCGCGGGCGACGCCCCGGCCGACCAGCGTACCCGCGACCTGCTGGTGTGTGAGCATTTGGCGCTGCAAACCTTGGGGCAAGCGGGTGTTCCCGCGGCCCGCACCCAAATTTTGACCGGGGCGGGTCGGGTGTTTCTGGAGTCCGAGCGCTTTGACCGCACCATCCCCAGTGGCCAGTCCGGGCCGATCGGACGGATCGGCATGGTCTCGCTGCAGGGGTATGACGCGCAATACGTGGGCGAGATGGACAACTGGGCCGCGACGGCCAACCGCATGGCCGCACGCCAGTTGCTGAGCCCGGCAGATGCCCGCACCCTGCGCCTGCTGGAGGCCTTTGGCGTGCTCATTGCCAATACCGACCGGCATTACGGCAACATCTCGCTGCTGCTCCAGGACGACGACTGGACGCTCTCGCCCACCTACGACATGCTGCCCATGCTCTACGCCCCGGTGGCGGGCGAGCTGGTGCCGCGCGACTTTGCCGCCCGCCCCCTGCAGCCCACCGCCGCGACTCTGCCCGAGTGGCGCGAGGCCCAGGCGCTGGCGGTCACGTTCTGGCAGGCCGCCGCGGGGGATGTGCGCATCTCGGCGGGCTTCAGGCTGATCGCGGCAGAGAATTTGAGTCAAATCGGGCTGTAGCCCAGGTACTGCGTGCGGGAGTAGCTATTAAATCAGTAGCGATCTGGCCTCTGGCCCAGCGGTCAAGCCGGTGCCAGGGCAAGAAAGGTGCGCAGCCGCGCCAGCTCCTCCTCCAGCGCCTGGCCAAAGGCGGTGTCGTGCGGGGCGGTGCCGGATGCATAACCCAGTTCAACCTTCAGCCCGCCATCACGCACCGCCAGGTTGCCCCAGCCCATGACTTGGTCGCGCCACAACAGCGGCAGCGCGTAGTAACCGCGCACCCGTTGGGGCGCCGGGGTGTAGGCCTCAAAACGGTAGGCCCAGCCCCACAACAACTCAAAGCGCCTGCGGTCCCACACCACCGGGTCAAACGGCGCCAGCAGGCGCACCACATCCCGGGGTGCGTGGCGGCGTGAGGCGGGGGACTCAGCCACCGGCCAATACCAGTTCACCCCCGCCACCTTGGCGGATGCCAGCCGCAGCTTGGCCCGCTGGAAGGCCGCCTGGCGCTGGTCCGCCCATTGCGGCGCGCCGCCGCGCAGGTGGCTGATCAACTCCCCCAGCGAGCGCTCCGGCAGTGGCGCGTACTTGTGCACGATCACATCGACCAGCGCGTCCAGGGACGCCGCCGGTTCAGCGGGTTGATCGGTTTCATCAGGCGCGCGGACCGCGTAGGTGCGCACCCCGCTTGCGCGTGCCGCAATGCGCAGCAGGCCGCGGTAGTGCATGTCGTCCAGCAGCTGCGTGCTGGCGTTGGACGAACCGCCAAACCAGTTGCGCGCCGGGCCATGCGCAAAGTGCGCGTCCACCTCGCGCGGGTGCACCACGCCGTGCGTCCGCACAAAGTCCAGCACCGCCGCCGCCTGCACCCGGCGTGCCTCGGGCCACACCGTGCGGGGTGTGCGCGGGTGCATCAGCGCCTGCGTGGCGCGGGGCAAAAAACCGTAGTTGACGAAGAAGTCTTCTTCAATGTCGAGCGTGGGGTAACGCCGCTCCAGGTCGCCCGCGCAGTAGCCCTTGACGCGGTGGCGCAAGGTGAGGTCTTGTGCGCGCGCCGGAGCGCGGATCGGGTCGGCCTGCACAAAACCCAGGCGCTCAATCGCGCTGCCCAGCGTGGTCGGCGTGAACAAGGTGCGCGCCACCGCAAAGCGGCGCAGGGCGTCCAGGGTGATGGGCATGACAGCGCCCGAATCGTATGACGGTTAGCCGCCCACCACCGACCAGCCCGCGTGGCGGTTGACCTTGTTGTTCTCGTATTCCCACGACGTGCCGCAGCGTTCGCAGCGGTATTTGGTGATGGTCACCTGACCGTGTTTGTGCGTTTCGGTGCGGTTCGTGCCCTGGACCAGCTCGGGGTGCCCGGGGGCGCGGCGCCAGTTGCGCTGGATGCCGGCGCACGAATCGCACAACTCCATCTTCTTCAATTCATTTTTTCGGTTCAGGTCTTCGGTCATGGGGTTGCTCTTCAGGTTGGCGCTGGGTGGCCTTTCTGGCCATGGATCAGTGCTGGCTTTCGCCTTGGGGTTGGAACTGGATTGTCGCTGCAAGTTCACCGGGTCTTTCTCCGAACGGACAGCAGGGACCTGAATGCGGGTGTCCGTGGTGCCGCTTCTGATCGGGTCGGCCGGTATGATGGACGTCACGGCTCAAGGCTTCAGCACCTCACAAAGGACTGCCATGTCGAATTTATCGAACCCCGGCGACCCGGCGGCAAGCTCCGCAGGTCTTTGGCTCACCCTCAAGAAGGCCGCCAGTCGGCTGCAGGACTGGTTCGCAATCCAGTCGGTGGCCGTCAAGCTGACCGTGCTGGTCATCGTCGTGCTGATCCCGGTCACCGCCATTTATTCGTTCACGCTCTTGCAGAAGCAGGCCGCCCTCGCCGAGCAGGTCAAGTCCATGACCGTGGCGGGCAAGCCGGGCGAGGGCATGTGGGCATTCAACGACAAACTGCCCGTGGTGTTGGGCGGCGGATCGGTGCTGCGCTTTCTGGAAACGAACCCGGTCGAGCGCATCACGGTGGTCTATGAACCCCTGCTGTGGAACTTGTCGGAGCGCATTGTCCTTATTGAGTCACAGGGTAAACAGCACGCGTACTATCCGAGCGATATGGAGACCAAAATCTTCACCGACAAAGCCGTCACCGCCCCTTGGGGTGGCAAGCTGGACTTTGTTCCACGGGCAGAGCTCTCGCCCGCCAGCCTGGCGGTGTTCGAGCGCCTGGACCAGCGCTTTGCCGATGCCCGCCCGCAGTCCGAGAAGGCCGGCTGGAAGGCCGGCCTGAGCGGCGGCTTGTCGGCGGCGCTGACGCTCGGCGTGCTGGCCTTTTTGTATATCCAGCTCAAGAGCCAGCACAAGTCGCTCAAGTTCATTGAGCCAGCGCAGGTGCAAGGCTCCATCGACGACCTGGTGGGCATGGACGACATCAAGGCCGAGGTGGCGCAAATCAAGGACCAATATCTGCGCCGCGCCGAGTATGCCGAGTACGGCATCAGCAAGCCCTTCAATGTGATGTTCAGCGGCCCGGCGGGCACCGGCAAGACCAAGCTGGCGAGCTACCTGGCCAAGGAATTGCGTCTGCCGATCCTGTTCCACTCCGCGGCCAACCTGGAAACGGGCTTTGTGGCGGGCGGCTCGAACACGCTCAGCCGCATCGTGGCCATGGCCCAGCGGCGCAAGCGCTGCATCGTCTTCCTGGACGAGGCGCAGGACCTGTTCATGAAGCGCGGCGGTCGCCGCAAGTTCGACGATGACACGGCCAACACGCTGCTGTCGGTGCTTGATGGCGTGCGCAGCAAGAATGACGCCGAGATCATCTGGATTGTGGCCAGCAACTTCAACAGCGAAACCATGCAGATGGATGAGGCCATGCTGCGGCGCTTTCAGATGAAGGTGGACTTTCGCCTGCCCAACGGGGAGGAGCGCCTCGCCATCATCGGCCATTTCCTGAGCCAGCGCGCTGGCAAGGTGCTGCCTGCTCTCGACCTGCACCATGTGGTGGACGTTACCGAGGGCCGCAGCCCGGCCGACCTGGAGACCATCGTCAACCAGGCCGGCATCACGGCCGTGCAGGCGGGCCAGCTGATCGGCGCCGATACCCTGATGCAGGCCGCCGAGCGCGTGCTGGTGGGCAACGTCAACATCCACACCACCCAGGAGCGCGAGCGCGACCGCCGCATCATTGCCGTGCACGAATGGGGCCACTTCCTGGTGGACCTGGAGCACGAACGCCAGCAGCCCAACAGCGACTGGGCGCAGATCCTGGCCGACATGAAGACCATCAAGATTTCGCTCAAGGCCAACCCGCGCACCAACGCCTTGGGCTTCGTGTTCCACAAGCAGGGCGTCAACCTGCTCAAGACCAAGAGCGACATCGAACACGATGTGCGCGTGCTGCTGGGCGGCATGGCCAACGAGGAATTGTTCTTTGGCGAGGAAGGCACGACCAACGGCGCGCACAACGACATCACCCGCGTGACGCAGTTGCTGCACCACGCGGTGGGTGAGATGGGCATGTACCGCAAGACCCGCCTGAACTTTGGCGCGCTCAACAAGGACAGCCACGGCGGTGGCCGCGAGCTGGACGCGGAGACGCGCTCCATCATGGAAGCCCAGAGCGAGCGCCTGTACCTGGAGACCAAGTCCGTGCTGGCCCGGCTCAAGCCACTGACCGAGCATCTGGTGGGCAAGCTGCTGGAGACCAGCGAGATGAGCCTGAGTGAGGCCCTGTTCGAGATCCGCAGCTTCGAGTCAACAATAGCCCACTAGCCCCCGCAGGTATTGCGCAGGCAGCTAGCAAACTAATAGCAAAAGTGCGCCCCTCGGTGTGGCGGGTTAGGGCGGCTCAGCACCACGTCGGTGACGAGTACGCCTCGACCTAGATGACGCCGGGGGCCAAGAAGATCAACGACAAGATGTTCACGTTCAACGGCATGGTACATATGTGCGCTATCCCACAGACGACAACACGCACGGGGCATGTAATGGACTTTTAGGAGCCCACCATGACCCAACACGCTACCATCAATGACCACGTGACCTACCGGCCCGGTGACGGTGCGCCCCTGCTGATCCCGGAAGGCCCCGTGGAGGTTGACCTGGCACCCGACAGCGCCACGCTGAGCTGGACCGAAGAAAACGGTGCGGCCGGCGTGACGGCCATTCCGCTGACGCAATACGAAGAGTACGTAGACCAGAAGCGGATTACGCCGGCAGATGAGCCGCCCGCACCAGCCCCTGTGGCTGCAGAGCCGTCTAAAGCACCGCCCCCCTAGCCCCGGCCTTCTGCCGCCAGCCCGCGCACCACCGCGGGCCGCGCCACAAACGCGGCCAGTGCGCGTGTCACATGGGGAAAATCCTGAATGCCGACCAGATCACCCGCCTCGTAAAACCCGACCAGGTTGCGCACCCACGGGAAGATGGCGATGTCGGCAATGGTGTAGGTCTCGCCCATCATCCAGTCGCGGGTGGCGAGGTGCTGGTTCAGCACGGCCAGCAGGCGTTTGCTCTCGGCGACGTAGCGGTCACGCGGGCGTTTGTCTTCATAGTCTTTGCCCGCAAACTTGTGGAAGAAGCCCAGCTGTCCAAACATCGGCCCCACGCCGCCCATCTGAAACATCAGCCACTGAATCGTCTCGTACCGTGCGGCGGCATCTTGCGGGATGAACTGCCCGGTCTTCTCCGCCAGGTACAGCAGAATCGCGCCGGACTCAAACAGCGCCAGCGGCTGGCCGCCCGGCCCGTGGGGGTCCAGGATGGCCGGAATCTTGTTGTTGGGGTTGAGCGACAGGAATTCGGGGGACATCTGGTCTTGCGTCTCAAAGCTGACCAGATGCGCCTCATACGGCAGGCCCATTTCCTCCAGCGCAATCGACACCTTCACGCCGTTGGGCGTGGGCAGCGAGTAAAGCTGCAGCCGCTCGGGGTGCTGGGCGGGCCATTTGTGGGTGATGGGGAAGGTGGTGAGATCGGTCATGGGGTTCCTTGGGGTGGATGGGGACGGCACGTGCCTGAAGCGCGATTTTGGCCGCAAAGCAGTGGACCTGCTGCGGCAAGGGCGAACGCCTCACCCGCCGGCTACAGCACCTGCCGCGGCAGTTTTTCAAAATGGGCGGTCAGTAGCGCCAGCGCGTGGCGCACCTTGGCGGGCTGTTCGCCGCGCCGGGGGGTGATGGCGTAAACGGGCATGTCGGGCAGTTGCCACTGCGGCAACACAGGCAGCAGGCGCCCATCGGCCAGGGCGCGGCGGTCATCGTCACTCACCACCACGCTGATGCCCCAGCCCGCCACGCACAGCGCGTGCAAAGCCGTCACCTGGTTGGCCTGCGCGCGGCCAGTCACCTGGACCGTGGCCTGTTCCCCGTTGTGGCTGTGCAGCACCAGCGTCTCTGTTCCGCCGCTGGACGGTCTGCCGCCCAGCCAGTCGTGCGCGCTCAGGTCTTGCGGCACACGTGGCCAGCCGCGCTGTGCCAGGTAAGCCGGGGCGGCGCACAGTTGCGCCTCCATGCTGCCCAGCTTGCGGGCCACCAGGCTGGAGTCGGACAGCTTGCCCGCGCGCAGGGCAATGTCCACCCGCTCCTCGATCAGGTCCACCAGCGTGTCATCCAGCAGCAGCCGCAGGGTCAGCTTGGGGTGGCTGCGCAGGGGGGCCAGCGCCTGCGCCAGCAAGCCGCCAAAGCCCATGGGCGCGGCAATGCGCAACTCGCCCTCGGGCTCGTCCCGGTGGCGCTCCAGCGCCTGGTCGGCGGCGCGTGCGGCGGCCACCATGGCGTTGCAGCCCTCGATGTAGCGCGCTCCCGCCTCGGTCAGCGTGAGCTTGCGGGTGGAGCGGTGCAATAACGCCAGCCCCAGCGCGCCCTCCAGTTGGCGCAGGTGCTGGCTGACGGCCGAGGGCGTCATGCCCAGATGGCGGGCCGCGGCGGTGAGCGAACCGGCGGCCACCACTTCGGCAAACACCGCCATGCGTTTGAGTTGGTCCATGCCAAAGCCTTTATTTGTGTAGTTTTACTTCACAGTATTAGCGAAATTTACCGTCTATTCATAACTTCATGAAGCAAACAAACTAGAGCCTTCTGAAACACACACCGGAGATTCACATGAAAGTTGCACTCATTGGCGCCACAGGTTTTGTGGGCAGCCCCGTTTTGACCGAACTGCTCAGCCGCGGCCACCAGGTCACCGTGCTGGCGCGCAACCCGGCCAAATTGACCGCCCAGCCGGGCCTGACCGTGGTGGCGGCCGACGCGCTGGACGCCGCCCAGGTGGCCCAGGCCGTGGCCGGGCATGACGCCGTGGTCAGCGCCTACAACCCCGGCTGGACCGAGCCCAAAATTTACGACCTGTTCCTGCAAGGCTCCCGCGCCATTGTGGACGGCGTGAAACGCGCAGGCCTCAAGCGCCTGCTGGTGGTAGGCGGCGCAGGCAGCCTGTTTGTGGCCCCCGGCGTGCAGCTGGTGGACACCCCGCCGTTCCCCGCTGAATACAAACAAGGTGCCCTGGCCGCGCGTGAAGCGCTGAACCAGCTGAAGCTGGAAACCTCGCTGGACTGGAGCTTCGTGTCACCCCCCATCGCCCTGGCCCCCGGTGCGCGCACCGGCCAGTACCGCACGGGCCTGGACGACTTGTTGCCCGGCGTGGGCGAGGCACCGGCCGGCATCTCGGTGGCCGACCTGCGGTGGCGATCGTGGACGAGATTGAAACCCCGCGCCATGTGAAGGCGCGGTTCACGGTGGCGAGCTAAGCCCCCGCAAGCGCAGGTGCGCCGCGTTTTCCAGATCCGCGGGCACGCTGTTTTTGGCGCTCAGGTAGTGGTGGGTGAACACCGCCAGGTACGCCTCCAGCACCTGGGCTGCCTGCGGCTCACCGGCCAGCGCCAGGCACAGGGCCGCCACCTCTGAGGTGCACAGGTGGTCGTCGCGCGTGGAGCGGCGCAGGCGGTAGGCGGACAGCTGTTCGGGCTGCAAACTGAGCACGGGCAAGTGGTTGAGGTAGGGACTCTTGCGAAACATCTTGCGCGCCTCGGGCCAGGTGGCGTCCAGCAACACAAACAGCGGGCGCTTGCCCTCGCTCTCAGGGTTCGGACGCACCGCCGCCACCACCCGTTCGGCCTCTACAAACTCCCCCGGAAACACCAGATACGGCTGCCACTGCGGGTCGGCTAGCATCGCCAGCAGGGCCGGGTCCACCGCCGTGCGTGACCAGCCAAACGCGGCCGTGTCGGCCACCACGTCGGCAATCAGCCAGCCCGTGTTGCTGGGCTTGAGCGGCTCGATGTCCGCCATGATCAGGCATACCCCCGCCCGGGTGGGCACCCGCGGGCGCAAGGCGCACAAACAGTGGCTCGCGATGACCCGGCAACCCGCGCAGCGCTCGGCCCGCGAACCCCGGGCGATGAACGGCGTGGTGCGCAGCGCCAGACGGGCCGTGCGCAGGCGTGCTACGGCGTGGGTCATGCGGGGTGCGGCCAGATGGCGCTGGGCGGGGTGGTGGATGTTTGGGTTGGCATAAGGCGTATTGTCAAGAATACGGTGCAGGGTGATTGGGCTGCCAGAGTTGATGGCGTGCTTGGTTTACAGTCAAATCGGCCTCTATCCCAGATGGAGCTTGCGGAAGTAGCTATTAAAAGCAGAGCAAAAATACAGCCGCTCCCCGCTTGGCCGGGCAAGTTGCACAACTTGTAGCACGAAAGTGCTACTATTTCACATCCTCTGGAAAGCACAGCATGTCCACCACCACCATCCGAATTGAAGACGATCTCAAGGCCCGCGTGGCCGCTGCCGCACAGCGTGCTGGCAAAACGGCTCATGCCTTCATCCTTGATGCCATCGCCCAAACAGTGGAACAGGTGGAACTGGACAACGCCTTCAACGCCACGGCCGACCAGCGCTGGGCCAACATACAGTCCACCGGTCAAACGGTGCCATGGGAGGACGCCAAAGCCTACCTGGCAGCCCGCGCCCGCCATGAGCCCGCGCTCAAACCTGTCGCCCGCAAGCGCACCGTACGAGCGGGCGCATGACGCACCTGGAACTGGCCCCGGAAGTTTTTGATGACTTTGACCGATTTTTTGACCACATTGCCCAGTTTGACGCAGACGCCGCACCCCAGCGCATTGGCGAAATTCTGCAGGCCTTCCAAATCCTCACCCATAGCCCCCTGATCGGGAGACCCGTTAAAGACGGCAAACGCGAACTGGTCATCGGTCGCGCCACCCGAGGTTATGTGGCGTTGTACCGCTACGTGGTCGCCATTGACACCGTGTTTCTGCTGGCTGTGCGGGCCCAGCGCGAGTCTGGCTACAAGCATGAAAGCGACACGTAGTCCCCATGGACCTCTTTGACGACCTGCCCCCCGAAGCCGCCCTGACCGCCATCGCCCCCGGTGCCGTGCTGTTGCACGGCTTTGCCCGCGAGGGGGCGGCTGCTCTGCTGCAAGCCATCGAGTCCGTCATCACCCAAGCCCCCTTGCGTCACCTGCAAACCCCGGGCGGCTACACCATGTCGGTGGCCATGAGCAACTGCGGCCCGCTGGGCTGGGTGTCCAGCGCCAGCGGCTACCGCTACGCCGCGTGCGACCCGCAAACCCAGCAGCCCTGGCCCGCCATGCCAGATTGCCTGATGGACCTGGCCCAGCGCGCCGCGGCGCAAAGTGGTTACGCCCACTTCGAGCCCGATGCCTGCCTCATCAACGAATACGTGCCCGGCGCCAAACTCTCGCTTCACCAGGACAAAGACGAAAAAGACCTGCGCGCGCCCATCGTCTCGCTCTCGCTGGGCTTGCCTGCGGTGTTTCTGTTCGGCACCCCCAGCCGCAAAGACCGCCCTCAGCGCTGGCGGCTGGTGCATGGCGACGTGGTGGTGTGGGGCGGGCCCGCGCGTCTGGCCTACCACGGGGTGAGCGCGCTGGCCGAGGGCGAGCATGCGCTGCTGGGGCGGCGCCGGTTGAACTTGACGTTTCGGTGTGTGGGGCAGGAAATTTAAATCAAATCGGGCTCTAGCCCAGGTGGGACGTGCGGAGGCTGCTATCAAATATGAAGCTGCCGCAGCTGCACGCGGCGTCACCATCCAATGCCTGCCCGCCTTATTTGGCAGGCCGATGCAGCGCACAAATCTTGTTGCCGTCGGGGTCGCGCAGGTACGCCAGGTAGAGCTTGCCCACCGAGCCGTCGCGAAAGCCCGGTGGCTCCTCGCAGGTGGTGCCGCCGTTGGCCACGCCTGCCGCATGGAACGCGTCTGCCTGCTCAGGTGTCTGCACCGCAAACCCGATGGTGCTGCCATTGCCATGCGTTGCCGGCTCGCCGTTGATGGGCTTGGTGATGCCAAACATGCCCGTGGGGCCGCGGTAGAAATAGCGGTTGCCGTTGGCAACGCCCGGGCCAATACCCACTGTGCCCAGCAGCGCGTCATAAAACTTGCGCGAGGCCTCGAGATCATTCACACCAAAAATCACATGACTGAACATAGCTTGCTCCGTAGGCGCCCCGGATTGGGGCAAATTAAGACCGTCAGCATGGTACTGGATGGGCCGGCCACTGGGCTGTGCGGTGATATGAGGCGCATTGCGTGCTTAATCACCGTTTAAAATGCGGCGAATAAACCGCCTAATCACCGCATGCGAGCCCACCGCCCCTCAAGAAACCCGCGCTATATCTGGCAACTGCCCGACTGGCCCAACTTCACCTATGACGCGGCCGCCCTGGCTGCGCCACTGGCGTTGGTTCACCGCGCCCAGGGGCAGCTCATGGGCCGCATGGCTGAACTCGGGCTGGCGCAACGCGAGCAAGCCACCTTGCAGGTGCTGACGCAAGAGGTCATCAAGACCAGCGAAATCGAAGGCGAGCGGCTCAGCCTGGAGGCCGTGCGCTCTTCCATTGCGCGCAAACTGGGGCTGGACATTGGCGCGCTTGCGCCCAGTGACCGGCATGTGGATGGCGTGGTGGACGTGGTGCTCGACGCCACGCGTAGTTTTGATCAGCCTCTGACCCAGGAGCGACTGTTGGGCTGGCATGCAGCCCTGTTTCCCACCGGTTACAGCGGCAGGATGCGCATCAATGTGGCGGTATGGCGAGATGATGCCAATGGCCGTATGGAAGTGCTGTCGGGCGCTGTCGGGCGAGAAAAAGTGCACTTTACTGCCCCGCCCGCCGACACCCTGTCTGTGCAAACCAATGCGTTTCTCAACTGGTTTGAGACCGCCCCCGTGGGCGATGCCCTCATCAAAGCCGGGTTGGCGCACCTGTGGCTGGTGACACTGCACCCCTTTGACGACGGCAATGGCCGCATCAGCCGCGCGGTGGGCGACATGGCGCTGACCCGCGCTGAAGGCACCAGCCAGCGCTTTTACAGCTTTAGCGCCCAGATACAGCGCGAGCGCAAAGACTACTACGACCAACTGGAGGCCACGCAAAAAGGCCCGTTGGACGTCTCACCCTGGCTCCATTGGTTTTTGGCTTGCCTGCTACGCGCGGTGCAGGGGGCCGACACGACGTTGGCCGGGGTGCTAGACAAAGCCCAGTTCTGGCAGCGCTGGGCTGGCACCCCCATGAACGAGCGACAAGCCAAGGTGCTTAACCGCGTGCTGGACGGCTTTGAAGGCAAGCTCACCAACGCCAAATGGGCCGCCTTGGGCAAATGCTCCACGGATACTGCGCTGCGCGACATCAACGACCTGCTGGCGCGCGGGGCATTACGCAAGCTGGACGGCGGCGGACGCAGCACGGCCTACGAGTTATGTACAAAATAGGCCTCTAGCCCATGCGCATCCTCCACACCTCTGACTGGCACCTCGGCCAGCACTTCATGGGCAAAAGCCGTCAGGCGGAGCACCAGCAGTTGATCGACTGGCTGTTGCTTCAGGTGGACCAACACGCCGTGGACGCCGTGCTGATTGCGGGTGATATTTTTGACACCGGCGCGCCGCCCAGCTATGCCCGCGAGTTGTACAGCCAGCTGGTGGTGCGCCTGCACGGCGCGGGCGTGGCCCTGCTGCTGCTCGGCGGCAACCATGACTCGGTCGCGACCTTGGGCGAAAGCCGGGCGCTGCTTGAATGCCTCAGCGCCACCGTCATTGGCGCGGCCGATGACCCCGCGGCGCAGGTGGTCGTGCTGCCCAAGCGCGGTGGCCAGGGCGAGGCCGGTTGCGTGGTGTGCGCCATACCGTTCATCCGCCCGCGCGATGTGCTGCAAAGCCAGCCGGGTCAAAGTGCGCAGGACAAACAAGAGTCGCTGCAAAACGCCATCCAGGCCCACTACGCCGCCGTGTTTGACGCCGCCAGCGTGCGCCGCGCTGCCCTGGAGGTCGCGCACGGCGTCAAGCTGCCCATCCTGGCCACCGGGCACCTCACCACGGTGGGCGCCAGCACCAGTGAGTCGGTGCGCGAAATTTACGTCGGCTCCCTGAACGCCTTTCCGTCAACGGCTTTTCCCGCGGTGGACTACATTGCGCTGGGGCACATTCACCAGCCCCAAAAGGTGGGCGGGCAGGACCACATTCGCTACTGCGGCTCTCCGATTCCGCTCAGCTTTGACGAGGTGCGCCAGCAAAAAGAAGTGCTGCTGGTGGACCTGGACGCCACCGGCCTGCGTGCCATCACGCCGCTGCCGGTGCCCCGCTTTCAGCCCTTGGCATCGGTCAGTGGCAACCTCGTCGCCCTGGCCGAGCTGATTGCCGCTGCCGCCGCCAGCGGCACGCCAGAGCGTCCCGTCTGGCTGGAGGTGACCGTGGCCGAAGACGACTACCTGTCGGACCTGCCCGCGCGCATTGAGGCCATCACCGAGGGCCTGCCGGTCGACGTGCTGCGCATCCGCCGCCTGCGTGGCAACGCCGCCGCCACGTTGGCAGCCGCCAGCGAAACCCTGGATGAACTCAGCCCGCACGATGTGTTTGCCCGCCGCCTTGACCAGGAAGAGTTGGCCGAAGATTTGAAACTCGCCCTGCAGGAGCGCTACCGCGCCATCGTCACCCGCCTGCAAGAAGGCCAGGCATGAAGATTCTTGCCCTGCGCCTCAAAAACCTGAACTCGCTCAAAGGCGAGTGGGCGATTGACTTCACCCAGCCCCCGTTTGTCGAGAACGGCCTGTTTGCCATCACCGGCCCCACCGGCGCGGGCAAGTCGACCTTGCTGGACGCCATTTGCCTGGCGCTGTACCACGAGACGCCGCGCCTGAAAAGCATCTCGGTGTCCAACAACGACATCATGACGCGCCACACGGCAGACTGCCTGGCGGAGGTCACCTTTGAGGTCAAAGGCGCCGTGTACCGCGCCTTCTGGAGCCAACGCCGCTCGCGCGACAAGGTTGACGGCGCCTTGCAAGCGCCCAAGGTCGAACTCGCCACCGGTGCGGGCCAGATCCTCAGCAGCCAGAGCAACGACAAGCTCAAACGCATTGAGGCCATCACGGGGCTGGATTTTCCGCGCTTCACCAAATCGATGCTGCTCGCCCAAGGCGGCTTTGCCGCGTTTCTGAACGCCAGCGCCAACGAGCGCGCCGAGTTGCTGGAGGAGCTGACGGGCACCGAAATCTACGGTGAGATTTCCAAAAAAGTGTTCGAGCAGGCGCGGGAGGCCAAGCAACAACTGGATCAACTGAAAGCCCGCGCCGATGGCATGGAGCTGCTGAGCGCCGAGCAACGCGACGCCATGCAAAGCGATGTGGATCGCCTGGGCAAGGAGTTGATGGAGGTGCAAGCGGCCCACCAAACCACGCTGCTGCAACGCCAATGGCAGCTTGACCTGTCGCAAAGCGTGCAAGCCCTGCAAAGCGCCGAGACCCAGCGCGTGGCGGCCGATGCCGCGCTGGACATGGCCGCGCCAGCGCTGCGCCGCCTGGCCGACAGCGAGCCCGCACTTGCGCTCAAGCCGCTGCACCAGGCGTGGCAGCAAGCACAAGTGGCGTGTACCCAAAGCACCAGCACCCTGGCCGCGTTGCGCCTCGATGCGCAGCGTCAGCAAGTGGCGCACTACCAGCAGCAGCACCGCGCCCAGTCGCTGGCCGCCCGCATCGAGCGCGCCGCGCAAGCGCAGTTGACGCTCCAGCAAAACCAGCGCCAGCAACTCGACACCTACTGCACCACCCACCCCCAGCACGCCGCCCTAGGCGAGCGCCTGGGTGTCTGGCGACAGCAGTTTGACCAGCGCTTGAAGCTGCAGCAAAACCTGGCCACGCACCACCAGGCCTTGCAAACACTCGCCGCAGAACAGGACGAGCGCGCCAGCCACATCGCCACCCAACGCACATTGGTCGACGCCGCAGCCCAAGCCCAAACCGCGTTGGAGGCCGCGCAGCACACCGCGCAAACCGGGCAAGCCCAGCGCCTGGCGGGCCAAACCCTGGCCACGCTGCGCGAGCAATGCCAAGACGAACAGGCCAACGTGCACCGCTGGCAGCAAGCCGAGGCCCTGGCCCGTCAGCGCCGCACGCTGGCCGCGCAGCAAGCTACGCTGGCGGCAGAGCAGCAACCGGCCGCCGCCACTATCGCCACGCAAGAGGCCGCCGTGCTGGCCCTGCGCGAGCAGCACAAGCGCTTGAAAGAGCAAGTGGTCGACAAACAAAAACTGCTCGATCAAGAGCGCCGCATCCAAAGCCTGGACGCGCACCGTCAAGCCCTGCAACCCGGCGAGGCCTGCCCCCTGTGCGGCGCCACGGAACACCCCGCCATTGAGGCCTACCAGGCGCTGGACGTGTCCAGCACCGCAGCCGCCTTGAAAGAAAAACAGGCCGCGCTGGACGCATTGGTGGCCGACGGCACCCAGGCCGCCGCCGAGTTGGCGACCAGCCAAGCCAACCAAGCCAGCCGCCTCAAGCAGCAAGCGCAAATTACCCAAGACATTGCCCAATGGCTGGTGGATTGGGCGGAGTTAACCGCGCCCATCACCTACCCCCGCGCCCTGGCCGCAGACGACTGGAAAAACGCCGAGAGTTTGGGCGCCACCCGCGCCACCGCTGAGCAGACCCTGGCTCAAGCCACCCAAAACCTGCAAACCGCAGAGGCCGGTGAGCAAGCGCTGCGCCACGCGGTGGACGCCGCCCACCAAAGCGCACAGGCCCTGCAAACCGCCAGCAATCAATGGGAGCGCCTGCAACAGGCCGAGCAAGACGCCCTGGCCCGCCACAGCACCTTGCAGGCCGCGCTGCAGACCGGCCAGGACGACCTCGCCGCACTGGAGGTCAGCCTCAACGCCACGCTGATGGATGCGGGCTACCAACTGCCCGAAGACGCCGCCCCGTGGTTGACAGCACGCGCGGGCGAGTGGCTGCAGTGGCAAAACACACAAGCCCAGCTGCAAGACATCGCGCAAGCCATCACCCGCCACACCGGCCAATGCGAAGCCGCCCACACGCAGGCCGCGCACTGGGCGCAGCTGTGGGATGCGTTGCGTGTCAGCACCGCCCACGACATCGCGGCGCATGCCCAACTCACGGACGACGCCGATGCAATCGATGCCAATTTGCCCGCCGCCTTGACGCAGTGTGCCCAGGATATCGACCGCCTCTCGCAGGCGCTCGCCGCCCTGCAGGGCCAAACCACCCAGGTGCAGGCCAACCTCGCACAACAAGGCGTTGCACTGGCCGACGCCGACACCGCCTGGCAAGCCGCGCTGGCCGCCAGCCCCTTTGCCGACGCATCAATCTATGAGGCCGCCCTGTTGGCGGCGCCCGAGCGCCAGCGCCTCATCGACTTGAAAGAGTCACTGCAAGCCGCGCAACAGCAAGCCACGGCCCTGCTGCACGCTGCACGCAGCCAACACACCCAATTGGCAGCGCAGGCACTCACCGCACTGACCGTGGAAGAGCTGGCCGCGCTGCTGGCCGCGCAAGAAGCACAACGCAGCACCCTGAGCGAGCACATGGGCGCCCAGCGCGCCCTGCTGGCCAACGACGAACAGCATCGCAACAGCCAGCAAGCGCTGCTGGCGCAAATCAGCGCGCAAAGCACGGAGGCGGACATTTGGCAGCGGCTGGACAGCCTGGTGGGCTCCGCCAAAGGCGACAAGTTCCGCAAGTTTGCGCAAGGCCTCACGCTGGACCACTTGCTGCACCTGGCCAACCGCCACCTGGTGCGCCTGCATGGCCGCTACCTGCTGCGCCGCAAGCAAACCGGAGAGCTGGAGCTGGACATTGTGGACGGCTGGCAGGGCGACGTGGCGCGCGACACCCGCACCCTGTCGGGCGGCGAGAGCTTCCTGGTCAGCCTGGCGCTGGCCCTGTCGTTGTCGGACCTGGTGAGCAACAAAACGTCGATTGACTCGCTATTTCTGGACGAAGGCTTTGGCACGCTGGACGGCGACACCCTGGACATCGCCCTGACCGCCCTCGACACCCTGAACGCCAGCGGCAAGATGATCGGCGTCATCAGCCACGTGGAGAGCCTGAAAGAGCGCATACCCGCGCAGATTCGGGTGGAGAAGGGCGGCGGCGTGGGGCATTCGCGGTTGGTGGTGTAGCGCAAGTTGTTGCAGTAAAAGGATTTACGGTATGTTTTGCAAATGAGCAGGAACATGCCGAACTGCGAGAAACCAGCGCACCTCACGCGACATTGATCTGCCGTGGGACGCCTGATCACCATTTGCAAGAAAAATAGGCCTCTAGCCCCCGTCCTGCGTGCGGAAGGTGCTATTAAATCAGGAGTACCGAGCGGACATCTCCTTGCACATCCGCGCGTTTGCCAGAACGACGCCGCGCACCTCATCCCGTTGACGCGCCTCGATCACAAACCCGCTCTTCCTGAAAAACGGTTCGGCCGTGAGGCTGACATCAGCGAACAGTTGGGCAATGCCACGGCTGGCTGCTGACCGGTGAATATGCGCCATGAGCGCCCTTGCCGCACCGCGACCCGCATACGCGCCCGCGACAAAAAAATGGTCGATATGGCCGGACGCCTGAAGGTCTGCATAAGCCACCATGTGCCCTTCGATCTCGGCGACGAACGGTTGGTTGCTGCGAATTCGCTCACCCCATTGCGCCGCGTCGTACTGGCGCGGCGCCCATGCCTCCAGTTGCTCGGCTGTGTAGTCTTTGCAGGCCAGCGCATGTACCGATGAGTGGAAGACGGCACGCAATGCGGGTTCGTCGCCGGGGTGGAAGGTTCGGATGTGCATGTCGGCGGGATGAAATCGGGAAGGGGAAGAATTCTACGAGTACGCCTTAACTGCATGGTGTCGCTCCTGGTGTTTGACGCCGAATACGTAGGCACCATGGACAACTGGGCCGCCACCGCCAACCGTATGCAAGAGCGCCAGCTGCTGCGCCCGCAACCCACCGCCGCCACGCTGCCCGAGTGGCCGCGCGCCCTGGCACTGGCCCGCAGCTTCTGGGCAGCGGCTGCGGCAGACCTGCGCATATCAGCAGGTTTTAGGCAGATTGCGGCGGAAAATTTAAGCCAAATTGGCCTGTAGCGCACGTAGAACGTGCGGGAGCAGCTATTAAAAAGTGAGCAATTGGTAGGCGGCCAGGCGTACGCTCAGCTCGCCATCGGCGCGCATCGGCTGCGCCGCTTCAAGCTGTCGCCTATCGCTTGAGCGCGGGCTGCTCCCAGCCGGGCACGTTCACCGCGTAGCGTGTGGCCTTGCCCACGCCTTCCACGCGCAGCAAACCCTTGGCAAGCAGGTCGGTCAGGTCCCGCGTAGCGGTGGCTTTGGAGGTGTCGGTGAACTTGGCGTACTTTTCGTTGGTCATGCCGCCCAAAAATCCGCCACCTGATCGCACGTGCCCGGCTTCCAGCAAGCGCTCCAGCACCTTGCTTTGGCGCGGGTTGATAGCGCATTGGGCCGCCCACTGGCGGAACTGCGCCTTCTCGGTGGCATCCATCACCACGGCCTGGCTGGCTATGCACGCGCGGGTAAAGGCTTGGGCAAACCATTGCACCCAGAGCGTGACGTCAATCGCGGTGGCGTCGGGCGCAATGCCGCGCAGGCGCTGCGCATGGTTGAGCGCGTCGTAATACGCGGCACGGGTTTTGAGCATCTGGTGGGCCAAGCCGTACACACGCACCAGCGCCGGGTTGGCTTGGGGGTCTTGCGCTTGCATGTCCTGCGCCAGTGCCATGTCGGCCAGGGCGCGGCCCAAGCGACCGTTGCCGTCTTCAAACGGGTGGATGGACTCAAACCACAGGTGCACCAGCGCAGCCCGTGCAATGCCATTCACTGCTGCGCCTGCGGTAGCCCCGCCCGTGGGCCGGGTGTGCTCGAACCATGCCAACAACTTATCCATGTGCGCCACCACCTGCGCAGAGGGCGGCGCCTCGTAGTGCACCACCTCACGCCCCTGCGGCCCGCTGACGATCTGCATGGCATCGGCGTGATCGCGCAAGCGCCCCACCGCAATGCGCGTGATACCCGACGTGCCCCCCGGAAACAGCGCCGACTGCCAGCGGCACAGCCGGTCCAAATCCAGCGCCGCGTTGTGGTTGGTCAGCGCGTCTTGCATCACCTGCACCAGGCCTTCGGCAGACCGGTCGGGGCCGGGCGCATCGGCCAGTTGAAGCCGGTGCGCCACGGACGAGCGCAAGGATTCCAGATTGAGCTGCTCGCCTTCAATCGCGGCGGTGGCCAGTGCCTCTTGCACCCACAGTTCGCGCTGCACCGCGTTGGCCTGCTGCAGCCCAATGGCGCTCAACAAACCCAGCAACCGACCCTGTTCCAGGCGGGCTTGGTCCAGCGCGGCGGCAAGCGCAGCAGCGTCAAACGTCAGCTGCGGCCATGCGCTGTGCTGCCAGATGTAGCGTGGGGATTGGGGTGGGTTTGGGGGCGGCATGAGGCGTATTTTAGACAATACGGCTCACAATGTGAGGTGTATTTGTGAGAATGCGGTTCAAGCGCAAAGCCTGACCCATTTTTATATGCCAAATCGGCCTGTAGCGCCCGTATAACGTGCGGGGGTAGCTATTAAAAAGTGAGCAAGTGGTTGGAGGTCTGGCGTGCACAAGGCAATTTCAAAGCTGGGTGCGTGGGCGTCGGCAGACTGTAGGTTTTTGCCCATTTGGCGTATCAGCGAATGGGCTGAAAACGCCAGCGTGGTGCTGCCCGTGTTCAGCTCGCCGTAGTCGCCCCCGTCGTGCAGAAAGCGCGTCGTCAGCCCAAACGCCGCTTCGTAAAACGCCAAGGTGGCTTTGACGTCTTTCACATAAAGAATGGTGTAGCCGAATTGCATGGGTTTTCTCCTGGTAGGGGGGTGGTCAGCAGGAATGACTTTAGCCCTGTTTCCGAAGTGCTACCTTGGAGGAAGGCGACCTGCAACGGCATTCACACTACCCCAGCATACGCACTCAACCCAGCCCCGTAGTAATGGTCATATACATGGGCGTAGGCCCGGGCGAATTTCTCGTCTCGGATGTCCTTGGTGTACTGCACCGGCAAGCGCCGCATTTCCAGCTTCAAGGTTTGCATCACAGCAGCCTTCGTCTGCTGCTTTTCACGCCAGTCAAAGACCAGCTTCTCGCGTCGGAGCGTTTCCAGCAGCTCGCGGCAGACCTTCTTCACATCGGCCTGTTCCGCTTTGGTCAGCACCGGTTCCGGCTTGGTCAGGATGTCAAACAGCGCCAACTCCTCCTCACTCAAGCCCTCGGCCATGCCTCGCTGGTCTTCATTTGAGAGCACCTGCACAAAGTCTTTCAGCTCAGCAAACAGGGCTTCGATGTTTTGGCTGCCCGCGTTGTAGGCGTCAATCAGTTTCTGGAATTTCTCAGCCAGATCCACCCGCGTGGCGTTGAGCTTCAGCATCGACGCCAGCTTGCCCTCAATCAGCCGTTTCAACTTTTCCGCCTCAGTGCGTTTGTGGCCCTGGGCGAACTTGGCCTGCAGTGCTTCAAAATCAATTTCGGACAGGTTGATCAATGACTCCGCGCGGCTGGCGGGCCCGATGCGGTAACCCTCGGTGGCAATCGAATCGTTCAGCAGGTCTTCCACGTCGCCCATCACCGCCGAGATATCGGGCTGCTCGGTTTCCGCCTTGATCTTGGCCGCCAGATACGCCACCAGCACCGACAAGGGCGCCAGCTCATTGGCCATCGGGTCGGGCAGGATGGCTTTGAACAGCCGCGCCACCCGACTGGCCAGTTGCAGGTAACGCTTTTTATCAGCCTCGCTGCCCAAAAACGCCTCCACCGCATCGTCAATCAGCCCAATGCGCTCAAACCCCTGCGCCGCCGCTATGCCTGCCAACATCACCCCGCGCGCTTGCGCGAAACTGTCCGCTTCATCCAGCGCCAAGCGCAGCGCCGCGACCAGTTCGGTTTTGTCCAGAATCGGCGCGCCCGCGTCGCCACCCGCCGCCCCAGGCTGGGCATAAATCGCCAGCGCGTTTTGCAATGCGCGAAAGATACCCACATAGTCCACGATCAGGCCGGATTCCTTGCCCGGCGCCACGCGATTGGCCCGCGCGATGGTCTGCATCAGCGTGTGCGCCCGCATCGGTTTGTCGAGGTAGATGGTCGAACAGGTCGGCACGTCAAACCCGGTAATCCACATGGCGCAGACAAACACCAGCCGCAGCGGCGCATCGGCCGCCTTGAACTGCTCCGCCAGGTCATCTTTGAGCATGCGCTGGCGATGCGGCACGATGTTCAGCCCCTTGCTGGCCAGGTCTTCCACCTCGTTCTGACCTTGCGACACCACCACCGCCATGTCCGTGGATTCCATCAGGTGGATGCGGGCCAGCAGCGCCTCGCGCTCATCCCCCAGGGCTGGCACCAGCGCCGCCTGCAGCCGCGCAATTTCAGCCTGCCAGTGCACTTGCACCTTGTCGTACATGCGCAGCGCCGTCGCCTTGTCAATGCACACCATCATCGCCTTGCCCCGGTAACCGCGCCCGGTGAAATGCGCCACCAGGTCTTTGGCTATCGCGTCCAGCCGGTCTTCGCGGGTGATGATGTGGTACTCGCGGCCAAACTCGCGCTCCAGCTTTTTCTCCTGGTCCTCGTCCAGCTCGGCGGCTTCCAGCAAGGCTTCCAAATCCTTATCCAGGTCCTCATTGGTGAGCTGCACCTCGGGGATGCGGTTCTCGTAATACAGCGGCACGGTGGCCCCGTCTTCAATCGAGCGGGCAAAGTCATACACGCTCACGTAGTCGCCAAACACCTCGCGCGTGCGCTCGTCATCCCCCTTGATCAAGGGCGTGCCGGTAAAGCCCAGAAAGCCCGCGTTGGGCAGTGCGTTGCGCATGTTCAGCGCAAAAATGTCGTACTGGCTGCGGTGCGCTTCGTCGGTGATCACGATCACGTCCGACCGGTCTGAGAGCTGCGGGTACGGCAGGCCCGGCTCGTTTCTGAACTTCTGAATCAGCGTGAAGATGTAGCGCTCATTGCCTCCCAGCAACTCGCGCAAATGCGCCCCGCTGGTGGCCCGCACATCCTCCCGCGCCGTGGCGCCGGTGGCCTTGAAGGTTTTGCTGATCTGGTCGTCCAGCTCCTCGCGGTCGGTCACGATCACAAAAGTGCAGCTACCCAACACCCGGCGCAGCACCTTTTGCGTGAAGAACACCATCGACAAACTCTTGCCCGAACCCTGCGTGTGCCAGAACACGCCCAGGCGTTTGGCATCCATCTGGCCACTATTCAGCTGGGCCGCCCGCAACTCCACCAGCCGGGCAATCGACTTGTTCACCCCCAGAAACTGGTGGTTCTTGGCAGTCTTTTTGATCAGCCCGCCCTTGCCCTCTTCAAACACCGTGAAGTTCTCGACGTAGTCCAGCAGCCGCGACGGTTCCAGCAAGCCGCGCAAAGCCCGCGCCAGCGACACCTGGCTGCCCTGAGCTTTGACGTTGACCACCTCGTCCTCATCGTCCACCCGCTTCCAGTCAAAAAAGTGCTCCCAGGCGCTACTCAAAGTGCCCACCCGCGTGTCCGAGCCGTTGGACAACAGGATAAAAGCATTGGGGTGAAACAACTGCGGCACCGACTGGCCCTTGTAGTCCCGCAGGTTGGCGTCATACGCGCTTTTGAGCGGCACGCTGGGTTTCTTCAGCTCAATGAACACCAGCGGCAGGCCATTCACAAACGCCACCAAGTCGCAACGGCGGCGGTACATATCGCCCGCCACCCACATTTGCGAGGTCAGCAAGAAGTCGTTATGGCCGGGCGTGGCCCAGTCGATCACGCGCAGCGTCTCGATGGTGTGCGCGCCCGCCTCGTCCAGCACCTTGACCTTGACGCCATCTTTGAGCAAACGGTACAGCTCGCGATTCGCATTGACGGCAATTTGCTTGGAGCGGTCTTGCGTGAGTTGTTCCACCGCCTGTGCATAGGCGTCGAGTGGCAGGCCGGGGTTCAGCGATTCGAGTGCGGCACGCAATCGGCGCGGCATGACGACCTGGTGCTCACTCACACGGCCCTCAGTGCCGTGTTCGCCAAAAGTTTCGCCATACAGGTTCTTGACCGTCCAGCCCAACCCGGCCAGCAAGTCCATTGCCGCCTGCTCCACCAGCACCAGCTCGCCATAACTGGCCGTGACTTCACGAACTGACAATTGAGACATCAAGTTTCCCGTTAAAAATCAACCTGTTGGCTCGTGAAGAGCCTCCCTTGAACTGACACAGACTGACATCTCCACCGTTATTCGGCGTGTTTTTGTCAGTCTAAAACTGCACTGGCGACATCATGCGCCGTTGAGTATCAATGGCGTTTTGGTGTGACTTTTGCGAGTTCGGCAACCATTTCAGAAATGCGTGCCATGGCGGACTGGTACACGGCGCTGTCTTCGCGTTTACCAAGATCAACTTCAATGGCGCGCGCGCGCTCACCCATACGAGACAGCACGGTGCGGTGCAAATCCTGGTCGGATAACTCTTCAAGAATGGCTTCAAAAAGAGCTGGCTCAACCATGTAAAAAGCGGCCTTGTTGTGGTTCAACACCGCTACAGGTTTGCTTTTGGCATCGCGCAGCACCGCAGCCGGATTCTTTTTGAATTCGGACATGCTGATCGTGACTTCGGAATAAATTGCTTCCATAATTAAGCTCCAAATTAAGAGCCGATTGTAGTGCCGACAGTCGCCGATGCAGTCCCGAATAATGCGAACACACACCAGGAGCAGTTGGGGATTAAAAGGACCAAGCTCGAATCTGCAACCCGGCCAGCAAGTCCATCGCCGCCTGCTCCACCAGCACCCACTCGCCATAGCTGGCGGAGACTTCAAGTCCGCACTTGCGCGCCCACATTCACCACGCGGCCGTCTTGCCAGATGTAGCACGGCGTGCCGGTTTGCTGCGACAGCTCCATAGCCTTGCGGGCCGCACGGCGTAGCGCAACGCCCACTTTCAAAAGGTCAGGGTCGCGGGTGGGGCCAGCAATGGGAGCCGGTACAGGGGTTGAGGGCATTGATTTCATGGTTGATCCTTACTGTCAATCAGCACGGGGACTGAGCCTGAATTATCGTAATGAACCCAGGCATCGACCACCGGCTTGTACAAATGCTCAAAGTTGCGCAGCCCGCCGTCAAAGCGTCGTCGAACCACCGCTTCAGGAATGGCATGCCCGCCTTGCGCCACCCGGCCCGACACGCGGGCCAGTGCCATTTCAGCACTGGGCAGCGACAAAAACACCAGTTTGACATGGTAGCCCTGCTGCCGCCAGCGCGGAATCTGCCGCGCATAGGCCATGCCGCTCAGCGTGGTCTCGAACGCAAAGCTGCGGCCATGCGTGATGCGCGAAGCCATTTCCTCCAGCATCAGCCGCCCGGCCCGCAAGGCGGCGGCCTCTGGGTTGAAGGGGGACAGCCCGGCGGCGATCAGATCGGCGTTGATGAAGTCGGGGCACTGCGCCTCGCCCGGTAAAAACTCGCGGGCGAAGGTGGTTTTACCCGCGCCATTCGGCCCGGCAATGATGAGGATGCGGCGTAGTTCGGTCATGCGGTTTCGGCCTGTGGTTCGGGCAGCGTGGACACGTCCAGCTCGCCGGAGATGAGTTTGGGGAGCAGTAGGTCGCGGGTGGTGCGGAGGTTGGCGTTCTTTGTTTTAAAGTTTCTGATCAAGGCAAACATTGGCTCTACGATTGTTTCAAAATCAACAGCAACTTGATCGGAAGGGCGAATTACGGCCATTGAGTTGATGTAATCCTTGTTCGCATGTGGAATGGCCGCACCAACGTTTTTGCCTCGGATATCAACTTGATTTCCTGCAAAGAAGAGGTAAATCCAGTAAGGCCTTACCCCACCCGCCTCACTTGCTCGATACCTACCCAAGGTCGATCCCACTGCACCCTCGTGGCCAATAAAAACCTCCCCTGAACCTGATCCGTCCATCACCATGATCGTGTCACTTAAGCAGACGGTAACTAGCTTTTCTGGATGGGCATATTCGCAGGCTCCACCCCGCAAAGAGTCAATTAACAGGGCAGGAATTGCCCCGCCGTTTGGTGTGGGCTGCGTAGCATTTGGTTTTTTGCCTTTTTTGAATTCGATAAGTTGCCCGAGGGTTGTCAGTTCCCATCCTTCCGGCACCAATCCCAACTCGGACTCGACCATCCGCACGCCCTCATGGCCGGGGAAGCGGAAGCGGACGAACCACTCCTCGTAGAGGCGCCGGGCCATCTCCTCCAGAATCGCGATGCGCCGCGTGTTGTTCTCGATCAGGTCGTCGTAGGCGGAGAGGATGGAGGCGATGCGGCGCTGCATAGGCAACGACGGTAACCACAGCGGAAGCGATCTGATCATTTCCAAGCTGATGTAACTTTGAGCAACGCCCCCCTTAATCAAGTAGATCGCTTGTTGGAATTCCGGCCCCGTCACCCAGTAATAGAGGTAATCGGAATCGAGGGACTGCTGTGTGGGTCGCAGCATAGCGATGCTGCTTGAAAGTCCGAATCTATCTTCGTTATTCACTCGATACGCCTGCCCGAGACTACCAATGATGCCAAAAATCACATCGCCGCCAATTGGCAAAGTTAGCGCTTTTGAATCACGTTTGAAATGCTTCGAAAAAGTTAGTTCATCAATGAAATAGGCGCCATCAAGTTCTAGTCGCCCCTCCTTCAGGTTCTTGGCCGTGAGATATGGAACTCCTTCATCAACCCGTTTTAGGCTTCCATGCGCGCCATCGCCAACCTGGCAGTGATCACCTATTCGGCAAACCAAGTAGTTCATCAGGACTGCCCTGAAAGCAAGGCTGCGAGACGCTCAGAAATACTGTCTTCTAAAACTCTTGAGTCAGAGTTCAGCAATACCAGTTCCTCGTTCAACTCCTCCAGCTTCTCCATAAAATCAAACTCATCCGCCGCCCGCGCCCCGACACCCACATACCGCCCCGGATTCAAACTCCAGCCCTGAGCCTCAATCTCCGCCCGCGTCGCCGCCTTGCACAGCCCCGCCACATCGGCATACACGCCGCCCGGAAAGCGCTCCTCCAGCAGCGCCTGGCTGCCCGCCTCAAACTCCGGCGCTTCACCGCGATGCAGTCGCACCACGTTGGCCAGTAACTCCAGTTGCTCGGGCGTGAACTCGCGCGTCGAGCGGGTCACCTGTTTGAAGAACGGCCGCGCATCCAGAAACAGCACCTGGTCTTTGCGTGGGTTGGCCGTGGGCAACTGCGCCTTGGCCTTGTCGAAAAACCACAGCGTGCAGGGCAACGTGACGGTGTAGAAGAAGTTGGAGCCGATGCTGACGATCACGTCCACGCTGCCGCTCTGAATCAGCTTCTTGCGGATTTCCAGCTCGCTGCCTCGGGCGTCGCCGGCCGAGTTGGCCATCACAAAACCGGCGCGGCCGGTGTCGTTCAGCGCCGAGTGGAAGAGCTGAATCCACAGGTAGTTGGCGTTGTCGGTGCTGGGCAGGCCGAGCGGGAAACGGGCGTCGTCCTTGATGCGGTCCTTGTCCACGCCCGACACGTTGAACGGCGGGTTCGCCATCACGAAGTCGAACTTTCCCAGCACCTGGTGCGGGTCTTCGTAATAGGTATTGGCCTCGCGGATGTCGCCTGACAGGCCATGCACCGCCAGGTTCATCTTGGCGAGCTTGACGGTGTCGCTGGATTTTTCGGTGCCGAACACGGTCAGCTCGGTGGTGGCGTTGCGTTTGTGGCGCTGCACAAAAGCGGCCGACTGCACAAACATGCCGCCCGAGCCGCAGGCCAGGTCGCCGATGCGGCCGTGGTAGGGCTGCAAGATTTCCACAATCAGTTTGACGATGCTGGTGGGGGTGAAGAACACGCCGCCTTTTTGCCCCTCTTTCAGCGCGAAGTTGCCCAGAAAGTATTCGTACACCTTGCCAAAGGCGTCGCCATCCAGATCGACAGCCGCCAGCAAGCGCAGCAGCTCCACCAGCGTGGCGTTGGGCAGCAGGTTGTAGCCGCGCGGCAGCACGCCCTGCAACTCGGGGTTGTGCTCTTCTACCAACGCCATGGCGGCGCCAATGGCTTTGCCCAGATTGGCGCTCTCGGTCAGGGTGACCAGGTACGAAATGCGGGCTTCCAGCGGCAGGTAGAGCACGCCCTCGGCGTGGTAGTCCATCGCCTCACGTTCGTTGGCCGGGGTGCCTTGGGCCGCCAGTGCGTCATCAATTTGCGTGAAGCGCTTGTCGGCATGGCGCAAAAAGATCAGGCCCAGCACGGGCGTGGAAAATTCGGAGGGTTTGAGGCCGGTATTGGCCCAGAGTTGGTCGGCGGTGGCCCAAAGCCGGTTTTCGACTGCGACGAGATCAGATGCCATGGAGTCCCTGTAGATGTTGGGGTGATGGTAGCGGCTGGGAGTGGACGATTGAAACCGTGGCGCACGGGCGATGTGGCTTGTTTTGAGGGGTGGGAGACGGGTTTGATAGAAATATATGCCAAATCGGGCTCTAGCCCACGTCCTACCTGCGCAAGCCGCTATCAAATCAGGACTAAATCGAAATCCCCAGCCTGTGCACCATCGCCGGTCGCGCCATCGACGCCCCAGCGAGCATCTGTTTTGTCTTAGAAAAAACTGGACCGGCGAATTTTGAAGTTGCCGTTGATGCGACCGCCCAGGTCGATACGATGCCCCATGAGGCGTTTGGCGCATAGCTAATCCGCTAGCGCCCGAGCGGGACCTGGAGCGTGGCCGTTTCGCCGCCGCGAATGGGGATCATGGCGATGGGGGCGTGGGCCTCTCAAGTGTCGAGCTTGACCACCACATGTTGACCCGCCTCGGCAAGCCCGGTAATCGTCAGGGGTGCCACATCACCCGCCCCATTGACCGCAACCGGGATAAACCAGCGAACCGCGCCAGTCGCCGGAAAGGGGGTGCTGGCAAACCGGCCTAGAAAACGCGCTGGAATGTCTGGCCAGCGCGTCCAGAACATGGCCCCGATCACCAACACCAGCGCAATAAGAAAGAAACGGCTCCGACGCGCTTTGGGCACAGCCAGCCCATGAGAAGAGCCGCTGTACCTGGCAAAACGATTTTTCAACTCTTCGGCCTGGCGTGCTTTCTGCTGCTCAGACGTGCGGAATCGCCGAGCCATCATGTCGAAAGCTCCATTTCGATCACGCATGTAGTCTCGGTCGTCAATGCTCATGGGGGTCCTCGCATATCACTTGGTCGGCGTTACCCAGCTTGGTACCTTCACCTTTGGTATCTCCTCGGAATCGCCAAGTGTCAGGTCAACTTCCAGCCAGTCGTACAAAGCAGGCGCGGGCTCAGATTTTGGCTGTTGTAATCGATCTCCACCGTAAGCATCTGCGCGGCTACGCATCGCATCACGATCAGAGAAGTGCTTGGCCAACACCTGAAGGTGTGAAACTTGCGCATCGACGTTCCCGGATTGGATCGCCTGAACCAAAACATCAGTTAAATCCTGTATGTTTTGAGGCGTTTTCAACTTCAAACCAGACTTCAAGAAATCAATTAGCCTGCTTGGGAAGCTCTCACCATCTGCTAATTTTCTGCCAAGAAGCGACTCAAGCATTGGTAAAGAATTCTTTGCAGGATCGAGTGTTTCAACGATCGGCAAGTACGCCACCAATTGCAGCGGAACCGGTAGCATTTGGGGTCTTGGTTTACCCTCAAGCATGTTGAACGGATCAATGTCGGCGATCACCATAGCCTGGTCGCACTCACTGAGTGGATCCTTTGGATTGTTGTAATAAATACCTTTGGACCAGCCGTGATACGGGGTTGCGGCAGAAATAATGCCAACGGCATTGGTGCCATTTTTCCAACTTTCTCGTCCCATAAAACAACTACCGCCATTGAAGTATTTTTTGAGTACACCATTGCAAAACACAGTGGTCGTGCCCGAAGCTAAAAGGCTGGCCTGACCAGCGATCCAGTAATCAGCGGTTCGTGAGGTTGCTGCGGGCACTACAAGAATGGAACGACGGGGACCGATCAGACCGCCAGCTCCAATCGCTAAACCTCTGCTCAAATTCTTAATGTCTTCAATTACGTGCTCCCAGCCGTTTTCTGGACGACCTTTTGAGAAATGCCTTACTTGGTTTTCATAGTCAACGGCCAGCGGATTCAGATTCGCGGGACTGGTGAGCATAAAAAGCTCCGAGCAGATCAACTCCAGGCAGAACTTGAGCGGCATTGGAATTTCGGTCAGCAACTGGTTCAATAGTTTGTTAGGAAGCGGGATGCCTTTTTTTGAAAACCAATCATTGATATCTTTCGGGAAAAAGAGTGGTCGTAGCGGGTCGTTCGAGGGGTTGATGTACTCCTCCATCGCCACTGCGCGGTACTTCTTGCGCCGCTCCCACTCCAGTACCATGCCTGCGCTGACCATGTCGGCGTTGACGACTTCATCATCAGCCCTTAGGGCCGTTGCAAGTGCATCACCAGCAACACCCGGATAGGGCCATAACAACGACATCTTGGCACTCAAATGTTTGCCAGGTTCAGAATCAAATTGACGGTGTGTGCCAGCCAGGACGGCAACCCCTTTTTTTCTAAGCTCCTCCCGAAGCCACTCAATGGTCTCTGGTCTCACGGAATATTCCGGCAATACCAAAAGATCGACCTCGAAGCGCTCGCACGTCTGGATTGCCACCCGCAGAAAGCGCTGCCGCCTGTGCTCTGCCCAACTGGGAAGGTCCGTTGACTTGTTCCACAAGTGCTCCGACCCACGCTTTTCAGTTGATTGGTTCAACAAATCGTAGTCATTCAGCTTATCTACGGAAGCCAGCAAAAGGGCTGCTTGGCGGGTGTTCTCCATTTCGCCGAATGGAAAGGCTCTTAAGCCAACTTCAGCGATGGGATGTGTGTAAGTCTCATCCAGCCGCCATTGTAAAAGTGCAACACGTACGTGGCCGCTGGACTTCTTGCGACCTGGCCCGGCCCACAGCCGATTTTGAGTCTCTCGAAATTTCGGCAGCACTGGACGCTTCGCGCCAACTACGTCTGCGGACTCTTGTGCCGCTTGCTGGGGATTCAGATTCTGAGCCCCCGACAAAGACGCTACTCCAGCGTCTTGTGAGAGATCTATTGGGGGACCTAGTCCTACGGTGCTGACTGGTGTTACCAAGTGTCCCTGCTCAGAATTGACGATTGCGTCAGTCGCGTCATTCAACCCAGAATGCGCCAGCTCACTTTGAGATGCAGTAATGGCAGCCATACGCGGGTCCGCAGCACCGCCAAGTTCATCCGCCGCCGTAGTAGGCAACAATGTGTCATGGTCAGCAAGCGAGATCTTTGCAAACAAATCCCCCAGCACATGCACGGATAACAACTTGCGAGTCTTCAGCTCGTAGGCCTCACTCCAAATCTTAAGAACACCGTCTTCATGCATGGCCTCTTCAATCCTGGAAGGGCCATGTGGATATTGGCTAATCTGGGACGGAGCCACTTGCCAGATATGCCCTTCAGAGTCCGTAAATCGCTTCCCCTGTGGCGAGTACCCATAGCGGGGTGCAACGACATTACGGACAGCAACACCACACAAACCATCAATGGCGAGTGCAATGTTGCAAACGGTATTGACCAGACCTATATCGATGAGCTGCATTGTTGCAAGCGACAAATCCTCAAATGGCCATGAGCAGTCAATCCCGGGCGGCGAGCAATGGAATTCAACGAGCTTTTTGGCAATTGCTTTGAGATCTCTCGACACCTTTTCCCAATCAGGGTGGTCAATTCGCAGATCCGGTTCAAGTTGCCCGATCAATACGCATAGCCACTCAAGGGCAGATCCACCACCAAGTCTTCCCCAGTCCTCAGTCCGCAATGCAACTAGGATCGACTGCTCACTGTCTGCTTGCATGTCTGGCGACCATTGCGGCCAATCCTCTACCGGGAACGCTAATGATGCGGGCAGATGAAAGTCTTTGAGACCGCGAAGTGAAATAACCAAACCCCTGAATGCCGCAACGCATGTTGACAAAACGAGCGAAGTTAGCAGTGCTGCCGCAGCTTCATCTTTTGAATTCAAAGGTCGAAGCGCCCAAACGCGGTGACTCAATGCACTAATTGCCAGCAGATCGCGTCGCAAACCAGCGTAGAGGGACGGGTACGTTGCCAAAGACTTGCCGACAGTAACCGGCAGTTTCGTGAAAACACGATTGGCGATTTGATGCAGTTTTGATTTTAGCTTCGGGTGTTCTGGCGATGCAGAACCTTCACAGCGAATCCGCATCGCAGCGGTTTCAGCTTCAGAGGCCAACAAGCAAAATATCCTGGAATCAAAACTCTCTGAGTCTTGTGGGAAATTTTGCAGAATTTTCAGGGAGCGCAGTACGGCTGTTGGTAGCCCGCTATCCTGATCAATTTTTTTGAGCGTCTTGCTATTTGCGTAAGCGCCGCGCAATTTACGAAGTTGATTGCGCAATACGTAACGTGCAGGATCCTTCAGCGTCACTTCAGTGAGCGACAACTGCGCTTCGTGATCTGCCAGTTTTGCAATGTCGTCTTGCAAGCCAAACAAGTCACTTACCGTGACACCGATGCGCCAAAGATAAGCGCCGTCCATGGGAACAGTAATACTTCGAAGGGACCGTCCGACATCTCGAACAAAGGCACGCTGTGCCAACTTTCTTGAATCAACGGGCTCGCATAACAAGAAAATACCGCGGCTGATATCCGTCCCACTAGACGCAACAAATGGCCATGCTGGAACGAACTCCTTTTCTTCTTGCTGAGAATCTTGCTTTCTCCAGATTGCAAAAAGTTGCAAAAAAAGCTCAGCGGCTTGATGCGGAGATGCTTGGATTGACTCTTGATCGAGTGACGGAGCGATTGTGTAAACCTGCAATGACTGTGGATCATTCAGCATGCCTTTCGAACACTTTAGAACTTCCGCAGTACTCGTTGATGGCGCTCCCCAATTGATGAGCAGCTTTCTGATGTCCGTCGCGCCGTCATAAGCACCAAAAAATTCAGGCATGAGCGTTGGTTTCGCCGCCCGAATTTGTAGCTCGATGACAACTAAAGAGTCGACGTCAGCAATGCCATTCGTAATCGTTGGGTTGCATGCCAACAATCGATCCTGCTCGATCCCCGGCAGTGGCGGCAACAACAGCAGGTTGTTTTGTGTGTAGCCCAGCAAGTGCCGGCGTTCAGCCAATATCGTCCACAGATGCTGGCGCGGCACAACCGCCGCTATAACTTGGAGTGCTATGGAAAGGGCTTTCGGCTCGTGCACGTCCAAGGTTCCGTCGGCGCTGCTTTGGGGTAGGAGTGCATTTGCGATTGCTAACGACTGCGTGTATCCGTTCCACTGGGTGCTATCTGTCGGCTGCTTCAGCTTTTTCAAAGGATCCAGTGGGTCTGTTGCTGACGCCACAAAGTTCATCAGTACCTGAACTGCGTGATCCATCCAGACAAAAGGGTTTCGGCTGGCGAATGGTGCGGCCCTTGCGGCAATCACTGAAGCTACACCTGCCTTTTCAGGGGTTGCCCGAGACGCTTTCCATGTAAGAAGCTCCAAACGACGCTTTAATTGGTGGTTGAGCCGGGGTCCGGATGGCACATTCAAGGAAAGGCGTCGGAACTCTGGCTCTAATGCAATGTTGGCCAGCATCAACAAACATTTATCTTTGTGCAGCCTTTCTTCGCTCGTCAAACCATATTGCTCAGACGCATTTGCGTCGAGCAGTTTTTCAAGTCCTTCGAGTGCAAAAAGATAGGGGTCTTCCCATGCCTTTTTTTCCGGGTGAAGCGTCCATCCCGATCCCGCGCAGCATTGATGCCAAAGTTGCCAGTAACGATCCCACGCTGCGCTTGCATCAAGCTGCAGATCACGCTTTGCAGCGTCAGTTACCACTGCAAACCAGAGCCACCGAGCGCCCTTCGCAAATTCAGAAGGTCTCAAATCACTCGCCTTAAAGGCGGTGCTAACGGCTTGGGTAATTCCTTCTTGGCTATCCCGAAATAGGCAGGCATTCCTGAATATTTGCAAGGCTGACTGCCGATCAATTTCAGTGGCCTCCGTCCATAAGCCCCACCCAAGCTCGCCATCGCCAATTAACGGAGGTTCCCATGCCGGTCCCGAGGCTGCGAATGCACGCCCCTCGTTTAACTGTTCAAAAAATTCTTTCGCGGTAAGAACTGGTAAATCATCCGCCTTGGCAGCCAAGCTGAGGCCGAGGCCACGCGCGCTGGTTTCGATGGCGCGCCGCATCTCCGCTAATAAGTCGGCGCTATCAGCGAGCAAAACCACATCGTCCACGTAGCGTGCGTAACCAAGTTTTCGCGCGCCCGCATTGTGCCTGCGCATCAGTCGTCGGGCTTCCTGATCTAAGGGGAACAGCGCCACATTGCCAACCCACGCCGACAATACCGGGCCCTGAGGGATACCCATGTCTGCGACAGCTTCTGCGCGTGTACCGTCTTCCGGTCGTTCATAGGGATAACCAAAAAGCAAATCGCAGATCGCATCCACAACATTAGCGGCTCTTTCATCGCTTGTCATGATTGCCGGATGTGGAAACAGTGGCCCGAAACTGCTGGCATCACTACCGAGATCGTCAATTGCGGCCTGTATGTGTGGAAGGATGCTGTCACGAACAACAAAGCGTTGGAGATTGTCGTAATACCGCTTCACATCAAGGCGCAGCGAATGAACGATGCCAATGTCCTCAGCTTGTTTCTTGAGCGTGCGCATGAAGTCTCGCCAGCTATCCATGTAAGGGCGATACATGCCCTGGTCTGAAGGCGGTTTTCTTCCTTCCAAGACCTCCATGTCGATCTGGTAAGCAAAACTCAATACCTCAGAGTCGTCAACGACAAAGCCCCTCTCGGTTGATTCGTCGGGCAATCCAGTTGTAATGGTGCGGTTTTCCTCGCTGTAGTAACGCACTGCCGGTATTCGCGCACTGAAATTTTTTCCATCGAAACAAAGCGCATCAAGCCGTTCGGTCAAAAGCTCGTTCAAAAGGTATTGCTGAACCACTAGATCTGCAGGTTTTGGCATCGCCTTCAACCGATACTCATTGCCCCCAAATTTTCGCGGGACATGAACGGCGTCAAAAGGATCAATCGCACTTCTTAGTCCACCGGAGAGCCGCTCTCTTAGCATGACGTTAAACGCTGTTGCTGCAATATCCAGTCGCTCCCATTCAGGCTCTGCGCATGGCAATTCACCGCGCCGAGACCCCATGTATGCGAGCACACGAGCGTGATTCAGTTGTGCATCGTGATCCTCAATGAACAATGTCGACAAAGGTCGATTGGCGACATCGCCTTGTTCCACAAAACTTAGCAGCTCAGTTTGGCAAGCCAAAAGTGGGCGCGAGTCATCCGAGTGCTGACCGCCGATCAGTCTACGCAACTCTGCTTGAGAGTTCGAAAGTTTCCTCAACGTCCTAGCTGTTCGTTGCAGGGCTCGGTATCTTCTGGAGCGCGGGGCATTAGTCCAGCGCTCATCCGACAGGACTTCCTCTGCCGTTCCACCAAATTCATAGATCAGGAAGGCTAATGCTGGTGGATATGAAGATTTTTTGATGCAGTCAAGGACCGCCGTTTGATCGGTTGCATCACGAAAACACTCATCTGGATCCTTGCCGACAGGATTGGCACCGGGGACGGCCTCCAACGATCTGCTTGTCAGTAGCGTTATCTCTACATCGAAGCTCAAATTTTTGCTAAGCAGGCGTTGGCTAGCGCGCGCCATGCCTCTAATTCCTGCAGAGTCTCGATCAAGGAATAGATGGACCGTCAGTGAATTGTCTTTAGGGAGAGAACTTAGAAAATTTGAGAGAAGTTCGACTTGTTGTTCACTCAGTTGCGCCCCCATGGCAGCAACCGCAGATACACCAAAGCCATCGAGCCGAAGTGCGTCAAAGAATCCTTCAGTGACGTAAACATGGTGATCTTTAATGTTCGCCTTTGCCCTGGCGAAAATTTCCGAGAATGTTTTGTTAGCTAGGTAAAGAACTCTGCCCTTCTCCGTACCTTTGGCATTGAGGTACTTGGGCGTAATGGGATCTAAGTCATCATTCGCCGCACGCGCAACGAGTCCGACCAACCGTCCATTTTCATCCTGCAAAGGAATAATGATCCGATTTCCGGGAAAAGAATCGGTGTAATAGACCTCCAAAGGTAGGTGCGTGGAATTGGTTTTTTCTCCATTCTTCGGCGGGATTCGCCTAAGCAAAAAAGCTTCTTCCAGCTCAGATCCTATTGCACGACCTTCATTGAAAGACAAATTGGAAACGGAGTCCGCCAGCGTGTTGGCCTTTGCGTATATCAGACCTGAAGCTTTTAGAGTTTTCTTGTCAATGTGGCGAGTAAGCGCCCATCTCTTTAGGTCAGTTGCGGAATTCTCCGCTCGGTATATGCCTGTCGCGGTCTCCAGCGCAGACATATGAGATTCAAACCGATTTTTACCCTTGTTGGACTGTTGAAAGGTCTGAAGCGATACACCAAAGGAAGTAGCCAACCATTGAACAGCTCCTTTAAAGTCTGTATTGTTTATTTGCTTTACCAGCGAAATAATGTCGCCGTGCTCACCACAGGCGAAGCAATGAAAGTGGGGCTGTCTTGTTCCATCATCGGGATAAAGCACAACCGATGGGTTAGTTTCAGAATGGAAAGGGCAAAGAATTCGATTGCGATCACCTTCCGTCTTTGTCTCCCGCCCCAGCCTATGAGCCACCTCAATAATTGAGATGCCTTTGAGAAGACGATCCAATTCAATCCAAGCCATAACTATTCCCTATTTGTTGTGTTACGAAGCGGCCGTGCTCATGCGTGACCCGCGTCGCCCCCACATAAAACAACCGCGCCTCCTCCCGCTCATCCTCGCCCGCAGCAGGCATCTGCCCCACGCCCATCAGCGCCACCACCGGAAACTCCAGCCCCTTGCTGGCGTGCATGGTCAGCACCTTGATGGTGTCCTCAAGCGGGTTGAAGCTGCCGGAGCCTTTGCGCACCTGGTGCGGCAGTTGCCAGCGGCTCAGCGCTTGGGCGCATTCATCAATCTCGTCGTAGCGTCGGCAGATCACCGCCATGTCGCCCCACGCGTGGCCCTCTTGATGGGCGGCGTTCAGCAGGTCGGCAATCTTGGTGGCTTCGGCGCGTAGATTCGGCAAACGGATGATCAGCGGTGCTTCGCCATCGCGCCCGCAGCTGATGGGCTTGAGCAGCGGAATGCCGTCGTCGTCTTTGTCGTCCGCCGTCAGCAGGTCCTTGGCTATCAGGCTGGCGGTCTGCAGAATCTGCCGGGTGTTGCGGTAGTTGATTTTCAGAATCGTGGTACGGCCTTGCGCCTGAATGCCCACGCTCTTGAAGCTGAACTGCTTGGAGCGCGCGCGCTCGTAAATGCTTTGCGCATCGTCGTACAGCACCAGCAGGCTATTGGTGGTGGGGTCCACCATTTGCGTGACCAACTTGAGCCACTCGGGCGCAAAGTCGTGGCCTTCGTCAATCATCACGGCTTGGTATTGACCGCTGGGGATTTGCTGGCTGTCTACGCCGCTAATGACGCGCAATACCAAGTCATCAGCGTACTGCTCGCGGCTCAACTGGCCCGGTAAAGTTTGTCCAAACGCTACCAGTTGGTCGCGGCACCATTTATGAAAATGCCGCACATGCACCTTGTCACTCAGGCCTTTGGCGTCCATCACACTGGCCAGCTTCACGCCCAGCGGTTCGTTAAAGCAAAGAATGAGGATAGGTTTGCTGGTCGGTGTGTGGGCCTTGGCCAGGTACTCGGCGCGGTAGCCCAAGATCATCGTTTTGCCGGAACCCGCCACACCGTGAATGACGCGATGGCCGTCACCCAAGCTGCGCGCCAGTTGCTCTTGCTGCAGGTCCATCACGCGCATGATGCTGGGCAGTTCGGCGTCCACATTGCTGTCGTCAAACAGCGCGCCTTGCGTTTGCACGCGCACTTCGGGGAACATGATCCAGCGCACGCGGTCGAGTTGCGGCAGGCTCATGACACCGCGCATCATGTAGGGGAACATGCCCCACAGGCGGCTTTGCAGGTCTTCCGCATCCACGGACTCCGTCATCTCATCCGAACAGATCACGCGGTTGGGCTCCATGGCGTGGTGCAGTTCGGCGTCATCAAACTGCTTGCGTGTGATGTTGGTCAGCACCACGCCGTAGCTCCATGGGAAGGCGAGCTTGCCTTGGTGTGGGCCGTCTGCTTGCACCAGCTGCGGGTCACGCTGCAAGGCGTCAACCACTTGGTGGGCGTAGTTGCGGGCTTGCAGCAAGGGATTAGCTACGCTTTTTGGAGCGCCGTGGTCCAGAATGCCCCACTCCTCTTTGTCAGCCCGCTGGATGGTGCTGAGCTTCCAGTCTTTCACCTCCAGCACCAAAATGCCGCGTCGTGGGTGCATCACCACAAAGTCGGGGTGTGAGTGGCGCGGCCCCACGGGCACGTCGTACCAAAGCAGGTAGTCGTCGTCGAGCTTGTGCTCCAGCCGTTCGGCCAGGCGTCGCTCGCCCGCAGTCATGCGCGACACGCAGGCGCCAAGCGCCGGTAGTAAGGTAGCCAATGGATTGATCCCGTCCCTGAGATTTGTTTTTGGTCTGCCTTGATTATGTGCGCGGCATAAATACAACGATGCCCCGTTTCGAATCGCGGGACAATAGGGTTACACGCTGTAACCAATTGCTACTGTTTTAATAGCTGCTTGTGCAGACCATGCAAGGGCTACAGCCATTTTTCTTATAAATTTAGTTCGTTTCCTGGCAAGTTTTTGCTAAAGGATGTTTGTCATGACTACCACCGTAAACCCCATCAAGGCCACTGTATTGGCCGCCTGCCTGTCACTCTCTGCGCCTCTCGTGAGCGCGCAAACCTTTGAGGCCGTGCGCCTGTATGACGCGGCGCCCGGCAACAGCGGGGGGTCGGTGGGCCTGGCGGTGATTGCCACGCGCCAGTACCAGGGCTCTGACGAAAACCGCAACCTGCTCTTGCCCAAGCTGGATTACCAGTGGGGCAACGGCTGGTTTGCCGGCACCACCAATGGTCTGGGTGTGAACCTGTCCGACCGCGCCGACATGGCCTACGGCCTGCGCCTGACGGCCGACCTGGGCCGCTCGCAAAGCCGCTCCAGCGCGCTGGCCGGTATGGGTGATGTGGATGCCAAGCCCGAGGTGGGCGGCTTCTTCAATTACGCGTTCAACCGCGAGACGTTTTTGACCACCTCGCTGCGCTACGGCTCGGGCAATGACAGCAAGGGCTTGCTGGTCGACGTGGGCGCCACCTACCTGCGCGAACTGGCGCCGCAGTGGCGCCTGGGCCTGCGCGTGGCGGCCACCTACGCCAATGGCGAGTACATGCAGTCTTACTTTGGCGTGGACGCCGCGCAGTCTTTGGCCAGCGGTTACACGGCCTACAAGCCCGGCGCGGGCATTCGGGACGTGCGGGCGGGGGTGTCGGTGTCTTACCACCTCAACCCCAACATGATGATCATCTCGGCCCTGTCGCTCAGCTCCTTGCAGGGCGACGCCAACAGCAGCCCGCTCAATCGCAAGCGCACCGATGCCACCGGCATCGTGGCCGTGTCTTACGGTTTCTAAACCCCGGTGGGTTTGAAGCAAAACCTGCCGCGCGCCGGTGCGGCCTGCCCGTGCGAGAGCGGCCAGACCTACGCCGAGTGCTGCGGCCCCTGGCATGCGGGCTTGGCCACCGGTGTGGGTGCGCCCACGCCCGAGGCGCTCATGCGCTCGCGCTACAGCGCCTATGGGCTGGGGCTGATTGAGTATTTGCTGGCCACCTGGCATCCGTCCACCTCGCCGGGGGACCTGGAGCTGCCGCCCGTCAAATGGCTGGGGCTGGAGGTGCGCCACGCCGCCGCGTCGGGCGACGTGGGTGTGGTGGAGTTTGTGGCGCGCTGCCGCGACAGCAACGGCGCCCAGCGCATGCACGAGAGCAGCCGCTTTGTGCGCGAAGGCGGCTTCTGGCTTTACATCGACGGTGTGGTGGACGAGGCGCCCTGACCCTGCACGGGCGGCTATGTGAATAAGAGAGGCTTCGGCCTCTTTTTTTATGGGTTTCTGCCGATGTACTAGACACATCCTTGTGACATCGCAAGACCTCCGTCACGCTATGCTGTGCCCGGTTTGCAAAAAAATCACGGAATCGCATGAAATTAATTCAAAAAATAGCCTCGTTGGCGCTGGTTTTTGCTTCCTCCCTGTCCATGGCGCAGACTGGCGTGACGGACAAGGAGATTCTGGTGGGCCAGTTCGCCGCCATCAGCGGGCCCTCCGCCCAGCTGGGGCAGCGCATGCAGGTGGGCATGCTGGCCTACTTTGCGGCCATCAACGCGCAGGGCGGGGTGAACGGGCGCCAGCTCAGGCTGATCACCCGTGACGACGGCTACGAGCCCGAAAAAGCCGCTGCTGCCGCCAAGGCGCTGATCCAGGAAGACAAGGTCTTTGTGCTCGCGGGCTCCGTGGGCACGCCCACCGGTCTGGCCGCGCTGCCTGTGTTGACCGAGGAGCATGTGCCCTTGGTGGGCATGTTCACCGGCGCGCAGGCGCTACGGGAGCCGTTCAACAAGCAGGTGTTTCATGTGCGCGCCAGCTACTTTGACGAGACCGAGCGCATCGTGCAGCACCTGACCACGCTGGGCGTGAAGAAAATCGCCGTGTTCTACCAGAACGATGCCTACGGCAAGGCCGGTCTGGAGGGCGTGACCCGCGCGCTGGAAAAACGCCAGCTCAAACCGGTGGCCACGGGCACGGTGGAGCGCAACACGGTGGACGTCGCCAAGGCGCTGGGCGCCATTCTGGAGACGGCGCCCGAGGCGGTGGTGCAGATTGGCGCCTACAAGGCCTGCGCGGCCTTCATCAAGCAGGCGCGCACCAAGGGCTACGGCGGCCAGTTTTTTAACGTGAGTTTTGTGGGTTCTGCCGCGCTGGCCGACGAGTTGGGTGAGGTCGGCCACGGCGTGGCGATTTCGCAGGTGGTGCCGTTTCCCTATGCGGCCAAAACAGCGGTTGTTCGCGACTACCAGCATCACATGCTGGCCGCCGGGCAAAAGGAGATCGACTTCTCCAGCATGGAGGGTTACCTGACCGCCCGCGTGCTGGTGGAAGGGCTGCGCCGCGCCGGGCGGGCGCTGACGCGCGAGAAGCTCATTGGCGCGCTGGAGTCCATGCGCGAGGTGGACCTGGGCGGTTTCATCATCAACTACAGCGCCACCAACCACCAAGGCTCGAACTTCACCGACCTGACCTTGATCGGCAGCAACGGGAAGTTCATGCACTGAGGGCGGGAGCCCTTATTTGGCCTTGGGACGACCGTATTTGGCGGTAAAACTGGCCTTGCCCAGGCTGTTGCCATTGATCATGTAGCCGGTGAGCGCCGCGGTGGCGTCGGCCGGTACGTCCAGCTTGTCTTTCAGCGCGTACACGGTAAAGGTGTAGCGGTGCGGCTTGTCGCCCTGCGGTGGGCAGGTACCGCCCCAGCCCGCCACGCCGAAGTCAATGCGCGCATGGCTGGCGCCTGCGGGCAGGTTGGCGCCGCCCACGGCACCGGCGTTGGCGGCCAGGCTGCTCACCTCAGCCGGCACATTGATCACCATCCAGTGCCACCAGCCGGAGCCGGTGGGGGCGTCGGGGTCGTACATGGTGACGGCAAACGCCTTGGTATTTTTGGGCGCACCGCGCCATTGCAGGGCGGGTGATTTGTTCTCGCCTGCGCAGCCAAAGCCGTTGAACTCAAAACTCTGGGGCATGGTGCCACCAGCCTTGATGTCGGGGCTGCTGAGCGTGAAGCCAGCGGCCTGGGTCAGGGTGGCGGCGCCGAGCAGGGCCGCAGCAATCAAGGTGTGTTTCATGGAGGTCTCCGAAAAAATGAGACCTCCATGATGCCGCGAACCGTCCTGGCTGGCTAGCCAGGGGCTTTTTAGCTCAGGTGCTTGCCCACAATGCCGGCCAGTTCAAACATCGTGACCTGTGGTTTGCCAAACACGGCCAGGAGCTTGGTGTCCGCATTGATGGCGCGCTTGTTGGCCGCGTCTTGCAGACCGTTGGCCTTGATGTAGTCCCACAGTTTCTTGATGACTTGCGGACGCCCGATCGGTTCGGTGCCAATGACGGCGCCCAAGGAGTCGCTGGGCGTGAGCCCGACGCCCGGTTTGGCGGCGGATTTACGCGGCGTTTTGACGGCGGCGGTCTTGGTGGCTGCTTTTTTGGCCGGTGCCTTCTTTGTAGCGGCTTTCTTGGCTGTAGCCCCCGTAGAACGTGCGCCAGCAGCTACTGTTTTGGTAGCAGTCGTGGTTTTGGCCGCGGTCTTGCGTGGTGGGAACTTGCTGGGCGCAAACTCAAAGTTCACCTTGCCCGCTTCGGCGTCCCACGCCAGCATGGCCTTGAAGGCGCGGCGCGTGCGCATGCTGACGAACTTGTCCATCAGGTCGGTCTTGCCGGTGGCCAGCAGTTTGCTCATTTGCTCGCGCGCAATGGGTTGCTGCAGGATGATCTGGCCGCTTTTGAAGTCGCAGCTGGGTGTGGGCTGTGCCAACGTGGGCACGGCTTTTTCGCACAGGTAGTTTTTGCCATGCTCATACACGGCACCGCCGCATTTGGGGCAGGCGCCCAGGCTCTCCTGGCCGGTGAAGTCGATCAGCTCGCCGCTTTCTTCGCCTTTTTTGTCATCGCCAAAGTCGAATTCGAGCTTGTAGTTTTTGGTTTCTTCGTCGAACTTGATGACCATCTCGGCGGTGAAGGGCCAGCCTGCCTTGGAGCGGAAGCCGTCCAGCGGGCCAATCTTCTTGTCGCGCAGAAACTGCTCCACCTCGGCCGCCTCGAAGGTACGGCCAGCCGGGGTTTTGCCAAACGAGAAGCCGCAGCCTTCGCTGGTGCCGTCAGCGCCGGTGCAGGTGTAGCGGCGGTAGTTTTCTTTGACGATGCCGCCGCAGTTGGGGCAGGGGCTGCTGAGTGTGGCGTAGTCACCGGGGATGGTGTCGCGGTCGTATTCCTTGGCTTTTTTGACCATGCGTTCGGTCATGGCGGCAATCTCGGCCATGAAGGCGTCGCGGCTCATCTTGCCTTGCTCCATCTGGGCGAGTTTGTATTCCCACTCGCCGGTCAGCTCGGCTTTGGTCAGCTCCTGCACGTCCAGGCCGCGCAGCAGGGTCATGAGCTGGAAGGCCTTGGCGGTAGGAATCAGTTCGCGGCCTTCGCGCAGCATGTATTTCTCGGCAATCAAGCCTTCGATGATGCTGGAGCGGGTGGCGGGCGTGCCCAGGCCTTTTTCCTGCATGGCTTCGCGCAGCTCGTCGTCTTCCACGGTCTTGCCGGCGCCTTCCATGGCGCCCAGCAAGGTGGCTTCCGAGTAACGGGCCGGTGGGCGGGTTTTGAGGCCCTTGGGGTCCACGGCATCGGCGTTGACCAGTTCACCGGGTTTCACCGGCACCAGGCTGGAGCCGCTCTTGTCGTCGCCGTCCTTGACCTCTTCGGCGGCTTCCTTGCCGTAAATGGCCAGCCAGCCCGGCTTGACCAGCACCTTGCCTTCGGTCTTGAAGCTGTGCCCCACGGCGGTGGATATACGCGTGGTGATCTGGTACTCGGCGCTGGGGAAAAACACCGCCATGAAGCGGCGCACCACCAGGTCATAGACCTTTTGTTCGGCCTCGCTCAAGCCGCTGGGCGCTTGCAGCGTGGGGATGATGGCAAAGTGATCACTGACCTTGGCGTTGTCAAACACGCGTTTGGTGGGCTTGATGTAGTTGCCGCTGAGGGCGGTACGGGCGTGAGGTGCCAGGTGCTTCATGCCGGAATCGGCCAGCATCTCGAAGGTTTGCTTGACCACCGGCACGTAGTCCTCGGGCAGGGCGCGCGAGTCGGTCCGGGGGTAAGTCAGGGCCTTGTGGCGCTCGTACAGGCTTTGCGCGATGGAGAGCGTGGTCTTGGCCGAGAAGCCAAACTTGCCGTTGGCCTCGCGCTGCAGGCTGGTCAGGTCAAACAGCAGGGGCGAGGCCTGCGTGGTGGGCTTGCTTTCTTCAGTGACCGTGGCCTTTTGGCCGCGCACGGCGTCGGCAATGGCTTGTGCCTCGCGCTGGTTCCACAGGCGGTCGGCCTTGAGTTCAGCATCGGCTTCTTCATTGCCAGCTGCGGCGTTGGCAGCGGTTTTTTTCCACTTGGGGTCAAACCACTTGGCGGGGTAGTCACCGGCTTGGGCGCCAAAGGTGGCGTGCACCTCCCAGTAGTCGCGGCTGATGAACTTGCGGATTTTTTCTTCGCGCTCCACCACCACCGAGAGCGTGGGGGTTTGCACCCGGCCCACGGTGGTCAAAAAGAAGCCGCCGTCGCGCGAGTTGAAGGCGGTCATGGCGCGCGTGCCGTTGATGCCGACCAGCCAGTCGGCCTCGGAGCGGCAGCGTGCGGCGTCGGCCAGCGGCAGCATCTGCTGGTCGCTGCGCAGGGCGTTGAAGCCGTCGCGGATGGCCTGCGGCGTCATGGACTGCAGCCACAGGCGCTGCACCGGCAGCTTGACCTTGCTGTACTGCTGGATCAGGCGAAAGATCAGCTCCCCCTCGCGGCCCGCGTCACAGGCGTTGATGAAGGCGCCCACATCCTTGCGTTTGGCCTGCTTGACGATGGCGTTGAGCCGCGTCTTGGTCTTGTCCATCGGCTTCAGGTCAAAGTGCGGCGGAATCACCGGCAGGTGGGCGAAACTCCATTTGCCGCGTTTGACGTCGAACTCTTCAGGCGCCTGAATTTCGACCAGGTGGCCGACGGCGCTGGTGACGACGTACTTCTCGTTTTCGAAGTGCTCGTCGTGTTTGTCGAACTTGCCCGCAATGGGCGTCAGCGCCTTGACGATGTCTTGCGCGACCGAAGGTTTCTCAGCAATGACCAATGTTTTCATCTGACTACAATCCAGTTTCTCGCGTGCGCACAAGCGCACACATGCCTACGTGAGCGCGCACACGCACGCCCATACGAGTTCACCATACCAAATTTTTAGCTGTGTCCAAAAAAGCCGTCCCCGAATCTGGTCGCCGCATTCAAACCCGTCGCTCGGGGGTGCACGGCAAAGGTGTGTTTGCCGTGCAGGATATCGCCGAGGGCGAAACCCTCATCGAGTATGTGGGCGAGGTCATCAGCTGGCCCGAGGCGCAGGCGCGCCATCCGCATGACCCCACGGACCCCAACCACACGTTTTATTTCCACATTGACGAAAACCGCGTGATTGACGCCCTGTTTGGGGGCAACTCGTCGCGCTGGATCAATCATTCGTGTGCGCCTAACTGTGAAGCGGACGAGCAAGACGGGCGTATCTTCATCAAAGCCCTGCGCAACATTCCGGCGGGCGAAGAGCTGAACTACGACTACGGCCTGATCATTGACGAGCGCTACACCGCCAAACTCAAGGCCGAGTACCCCTGCTGGTGCGGTGCCCAAAACTGCCGCAGCACGCTGCTGGCGCCCAAGCGCGGTCGCCGCTGAACGCCCCCATGCGCAGCCCGATACGCTGGCCCGCCGAGGCAATCTGGGAAGCCGTGGCACCTGATGTGCCTGGCTTCACGGTCGAAGTGCTGCCCGAGGTGGACTCGACCAACACCGAGCTGATGCGCCGTGCGCGGGCCGGCCAGCTGGAGCCCATTTTGCTGGTGGCTGAGCAGCAAACCGCGGGCCGTGGCCGCCTGGGGCGGGAGTGGGTGAGTGACGACAAGACCAACGCTGGTGGGCCCGCTTCCCTGACTTTTTCGCTGGGGTTGCCTCTGGCGCCGCAAGATTGGTCCGGCCTGTCGCTGGCGGTGGGCGTGAGCGTGGTGCAAAGCCTGCACCCTGATTTGCGCCTGAAGTGGCCCAACGACGTGTGGCTGCACGACTGCAAGCTGGCGGGCATCCTGATCGAGACCGCCAGCTTTGGCGACACCCGTTATGCCGTGGTGGGCGTGGGGCTCAACATTCGGGAGCGCGAAGGCACGGGCATGCGCACACCGCCCGCCTGGTTGCAGCAAGTGCTGCCAGGGCTGGACGCACCGCAGGCTCTGCTGCGCATCGTGGCGCCACTGGTGCAGGCCATCAAGGTGTTTGAGGTGCATGGGTTTCAGCCCTTTCAGGCCCGCTTTAATGAGCTGGACGCGCTGGGTGGGCTGGAGGTCAGCTTCAGTGACGGCTTGGGTGGTACGGCCATGGGCGTGGACGAGGTGGGTGCCTTGCGGGTGCAAACTGCGCAGGGCCTGAAAAAGGTCACCAGCTCCGAGGTGAGTGTGCGCCCCTTGCGCCCGCCGTCTTACGAAAACCTTTGATCCATTCCCATGTTGCGACTCATTGTTCTGGTCTTGCTGCTCCTCAACGGGGTGTATTTTGCGTGGTCACAGGGTTTTCTGGCGGGGCTGGGTTTTGCCCCCGCGCAGGAGTCGGAGCCGCAACGGTTGGCGCAGCAGGTCCGGCCCGACCTGCTGCGTCTGTTGACGGCGAAAGAATTGCGTTTGGCTGAGGCCGAGCCCCGTGCCAATGGCAAGCCGGGTGAGTGCCTGCAGGCGGGCTTGTTCAACGAGACCGAAAGCGCGGCCTTGCGCCGTGCGCTGGAGTCCTCGTGGCCAGCCAGTGCGTGGGTGCTGGAAGATGCAGCCATCCCCGCACGCTGGATTGTCTACATGGGCAAATACGCCAGTGCGGAAGATCTGCTCAAGAAACGGACCCAGCTGGCCGCCTTGAATCTGAAGTTTGAGCCCTTGACCAATCCCGCGCTGGAGTTGGGTCTGTCCCTAGGGGGCTTTGCCACGCAGGATGCTGCCAATGAGGCGCTGGATGCCTTTGCCCGGCGCGGCGTGCGCACGGCGCGGGTGGTGCAGGAACGGGCCGAGACGCCGGGTGCGCTGCTGCGCTTGTTGCAGGTCAATGACGCCTTGCGTGTCCGGCTGGAAGAGTTGAAGCCTGCGTTGGCGGGCAAGCCGCTCGGCCCCTGCCGGTAAGCGGTGCCCAGCGCGCTTTAGACGACTGCCGTATCGGACGACTCGGCGATGAATTTCACCGTGAAACGCGCGCCGGGTGGCACCTGGCCTGGCCGGGTTTCTTCCAGGCTCACGGTGGCGCTGTGTTGCTGCGCAATTTCCATGACGATGGGCAAGCCCAGACCTGAGCCGTCGACTTCTGTGCCCAGTGCGCGGTAAAAGGGCTGAAAGATCAGTTCCCGCTCGGCCTCGGGCACGCCGGGGCCGGAGTCTTCCACCTGCAGCACCAGAGTTTTGCCAAACGGGTCGGTCAACACCCGCGCGGTGATGACGCCCGGCTTGTCGATGCTTGACGGCGTGTAGTTGATGGCGTTGTCCACCAGGTTGCGAATCAATTCTTTGAGCAGGGTGGGGTTGCCTGCGAGTTGTCCGCCGTCGGCCTCGGGCTGGATGCCTTCGTAACCCAGGTCAATGTGTTTTTCAATGGCCCGTGGCACGCAGTCGCGCACCACGGACATGGTCAGGTCGGCCAGGTCACAGGTGGCGCGCGGCATGGCCGAGCCATTGCTCTCTGCCCGGGCCAGTGCCAGCAACTGGTTGACGGTGTGGGTGGCCCGGATGCTGGCACGACCAATCTGGCGCAGCGATTGTTTGAGCTCTTCGGCGCTGGCGCCTTCGCGCTGAGCCAGGTCGGCCTGCATGCGCAGGCCCGCCAGTGGCGTTTTGAGCTGGTGGGCCGCGTCGGCCAGAAAACGTTTTTGCGTAGCGATGGAGTCTTTGAGCCGCATCAGCAGGTCATTGACGGAATACACCAGGGGGGCGACTTCCATGGGCACGGCTTGGGCATCGATGGGGCTCAAGTCATCGGGTTTGCGGGCACGGATGCGCTCTTCCAGCCGGTTGAGGGGCTTGATGGCCTGCACCAGCGCCAGCCACACCAGCAGCACTGCCATGGGCAGGATGACGAACTGCGGCAGCATCACGCCCTTGACAATCTCAGTGGCCAGGATGGAGCGCTTTTCCATGGTCTCGGCCACCTGCACCAGAGCGGGTTTCGACCCGGGCAAGGGCAGCTGGACCCAGGTGTAGGCCACCTTGACATCGGCGCCCAGCACCTCGTCGTCCCGGATGCGCACTTCGCCAAGCACCACGCGTTCCTCTTCCGGGGGCAGGGGCAGCGCACGCTCGCCAGCCAGGTACTCGCCTTTGGCGCCCAGCACCTGGTAGTAGACGGTGTCCGAGTCGTCCGCCCGCAGCAGCTCGCGGGCGGGCAGGGGGAGGTTGAATTGCACGCGGTTGTTGCTGACCGTGACGAGTTGCGCCAGCGCGCCCACGTTGTATTCCAGCGCCCGGTCAAACGGCTTGCCGGCAATGCTCTGTGCCACCAGCCAGGTCAGCACCAGACTGATGGGCCACAGCAACAGCAGTGGCGTGAGCATCCAGTCCAGGATTTCGCCGAACAGCGAGCGCTGTTCGCGGTGAAAGATGTTCACCCCGGTATCTTCTCCAGGCAGTAGCCCAGCCCCCGCACGGTGGCAATGCGGATCGGACCTTTTTCAATCTTTTTGCGCAGGCGGTGAATGTAGACCTCAATGGCGTTGTTGCTCACCTCCTCACCCCATTCGCACAGGCGCTCCACCAGCTGGTCTTTGCTGACCAGGCGGCCGGAGCGCTGCAGCAGCACTTCAAGCAGGCCCAGTTCACGGGCCGACAGTTCGACCATGACGCCGTCAATCGTGGCCACGCGGCCGGACTGGTCGTAAATCAGGGGGCCGTGTTTGATCGTGCTGCTGGCCGACCCCATGCCACGGCGGCTTAAAGCGCGCACGCGCGCTTCCAGCTCGGACAAACTGAAGGGTTTGGCCATGTAGTCGTCGGCGCCATAGTCCAGGCCTTTGACACGCTCTTCCACGCTGTCGGCAGCCGTCAAGATCAGCACCGGCAGGGAGGAACCTCGGGCACGGAGTTTTTTCAGCACTTCCAGGCCATGCATCTTGGGCAGGCCCAGGTCGAGAATCAGCAGGTCGAATTCGGTGTTGGTCATGAGCGCGGCATCGGCTTCGGTGCCACTGGCCACGTGGTCCACCGCGGCGCCTGAGCTGCGCAAGGTTCGCAGCAAGCCATCGGCCAGGACTTGGTCATCTTCTGCAATCAGAATTCGCATGTCTGTCTCCTTGTTGTTGTCGCCCGTGTGGCGTTCCGGTTTTTATTCATTCTAGGCTTCCCCGCACAGGGCCGTGGCTGGAAATGCGGGGGCACCGCTCAAGATGCATAGGCCTCCAGACCAATGGCAATGACGGTCGCTACTTCATCCCCCACGGCGGCCCGCAGCTCGGCTTCTGCCTGCGCCACGGCCTGCTCAAACGCATGCAGCCAGCTCAGTCCGACGGGGGTGAACACAATGCGCCGGGCCCGGGCGTCGCGCGCATCGGGCAGGCGGGTGACCAGGCCCCAGGCCTCGCATTGTTCGACGAGTTTGCCCATGGCCTGTTTGGTCATGTTGGCGCGTTGCGCCAGGTCGGTCAGGCGCGAGCCATCGAGCGCCAGATGCCGGGTGATGTGGACGTGGGACGCACTCAAGCACCCCCTGGCCGCCAGGTTGGACAGGGCCAGCGGCACATCTTCGTTGCGGGCCATCAGGGACAGCACGCGGGCGTCAAACCGTTGCAGCGCCAGGTTCATCCAGTGCCCCAAATGGGCCTGCCGCCAGCCCGCGGTGATGTGGGTTTCTTGCATGGCTTAAATAGTAAGCTAAATTGACTAAAAAATCTGTTTACAGATTTGAACCACGCAAGATAAACTACTGTTCAAGCATCCAGCCTGTTATTAAAAACAGACGTCTTGCCAGATTCACCGCCAACCCCAGTCATTGATATTCAAGGAGATTTCCATGGACGCACCCGTCAAAGCCCCGACCGCCGTGAACAGCGAAAAAGCCAAAGCCCTGCAAGTGGCCTTGGCCCAGATTGAAAAGCAGTTTGGCAAAGGCACCATCATGCGCCTGGGTGAGGGCGAGGTGATTGAAGACATCCAGGTGGTCTCTACCGGCTCATTGGGCTTGGACATTGCCCTGGGCGTTGGCGGTTTGCCACGTGGCCGGGTGGTAGAAATCTACGGCCCCGAGTCGTCGGGCAAGACCACGCTCACGCTGCAGGTCATTGCTGAAATGCAAAAAATTGGCGGTCAGTGCGCGTTTGTGGATGCCGAGCACGCCCTGGACATTCAATATGCCCAAAAACTGGGTGTGAACCTGCAGGATTTGCTGATCAGCCAGCCCGACACCGGCGAACAGGCGCTTGAAATTGTGGACAGCCTGGTGCGTTCGGGGGCGGTTGACCTGATCGTGGTGGACTCGGTGGCGGCCTTGACGCCCAAAGCCGAGCTGGAAGGTGAAATGGGCGACTCCTTGCCCGGCCTGCAGGCACGTTTGATGAGCCAGGCCCTGCGCAAGCTCACCGCCCACATCAAGAAGACCAACTGCATGGTGATTTTCATCAACCAGATTCGCATGAAGATTGGCGTCATGTTTGGTTCGCCCGAGACCACGACGGGCGGCAATGCCTTGAAGTTTTACGCCTCCGTGCGCCTGGACATTCGCCGTACCGGCACCATCAAAAAAGGCGATGAGGCCATTGGCAACGAGACCAAAGTCAAGGTCGTCAAGAACAAGGTGGCGTCGCCGTTCAAGACGGCCGAATTTGATATTTTGTTCGGTGAGGGCATCAGCCGTCACGGCGAAATCATTGACATGGGCGTGACCGCCAACATCCTGGACAAGTCGGGCGCCTGGTATGCCTACAACGGCGAAAAAATCGGCCAAGGCCGCGACAACGCTCGTGAGTTCCTGCGTGAAAACCCCGAGTTGTCGCGTGAAATTGAAAACAAGGTGCGGGCCTCGCTGGGCATTCCCTTGGTGCCGGGCGGTGAAGCGCCTGAGGTGAAAACCAAGGTTTCAAGCAAAAAAGCCGCCTAGCCCAGGTAGGCCGTGCACAAGTAGCTATCAAATCAGTAGCATTTAATGGTGGCTTGTGAGGCGTAAAAAACAGCCATGTCATTCGACCAACCCTCATTAAAAGGCCGCGCGCTAAGGCTACTCAGCGGCCGCGAGCACTCGCGGGCCGAACTGGAGCGCAAGCTCGCGAGCTTTGAGGAAGAGCCTGGCACGCTGGCCCAGGCGCTGGATGAATTGCAGGCCAAAGGCTTTATCAACGAGCAGCGCGTGATTGAGTCCGTGGTTCACCGCCGCGCAGGCAAGCTGGGCACGGCGCGCATCAAGCAGGAGTTGCAGGGCAAAGGCCTGGACTCCGCGGCTGTCGCCGAAGCCCTGCAAGGTTTGCAGGCCACGGAACGCGAACGGGCGCTGGAGGTTTGGCGCAAGAAATTCGGTGCGCCACCCGAGGACGCCCAAGCCGCCGCCAAACAGATGCGGTTTTTGGCGTCACGCGGGTTTGGCGCGGATGCCATCCGGCGCGTGGTGACCGGCGCTGACCGGCTCACCGACGAGAACTGAGCCTCAGAGCCCCAGCATCAGCTTCAGGTTTTGGACCGCCGCACCGCTGGCGCCTTTGCCCAGATTGTCCAGGCGGGCCACCAGCACGGCGTGGTGAAAGCTGTCATCCGCGTCGTTGTTGGCAAACACACGAAGTTCCATTTTGTTGGTGTCGGCCAGTGCCAGGGCATCGAGCTTGTTGTCCGGTGTGGCGGGCTCAACGCTGACCCATTCGCTGCCCGCATAGTGTTGGGCCAACGCGTCATGCAAGTCTTTGGCGCTGGGTTGGCCGGGCAACAAATCGAGGTCCAGCGGCAGCTGCACCAGCATGCCCTGGCGGAAATTGCCGACAGACGGAATGAAAACCGGGCGCCGCGTCAGACCGCTGTATTTCATGATTTCGGGCAGGTGCTTGTGCTTCAGGCCCAGGCCGTACAGTTCAAACGCAGGCGCTTCGCCTTTTTCATACGCCTCGATCATGGGACGACCGCCACCCGAATACCCGCTGATGGACGGCAGCGTGAGTGAATGATCCTTGGGGATCAGGCCCGCATCAACGAGTGGTCGGATGAGGGCAATGGCGCCAGTGGCATAGCAGCCTGGGTTGGCGACGCGACGCGATTGCGTCACCGCCTCTTTTTGCCCCTGCATGAGTTCGGGAAAACCAAACACCCAGCCCGCCATGGTTCTGTGTGCGGTCGAGGCGTCGATGATTTTGGGACCTGTTCGGCCCGAGGCTTTTTCCATCTCGTCAATCATCGCAACCGATTCAAGTGCGGCGTCATCGTGCAGACAAAGCACCACCAGATCGACTTGCGCCATCAAGGCGCGTTTGGCCCCGGCATCCTTGCGCAATTCGGGAGAAATGCTGACCAGTTCAATGCCGGGCATTGACTGGAGCCGCTCGCGGATTTGAAGCCCGGTGGTGCCTGCTTCGCCGTCAATGAATACTTTATGCATGTCTGCCCCTTGCTCGTCAGTTTCTATTCAGATGCACATTCATATAATTATGAATTATGCGAGTGGCGCCCCAGCCCTGTTTTGGTGCGCTGCAACATGATACAGTCCTCGACTGCTTAGCCCAGTGCCGCCCGCAGAGCTTTCGTTGTGTGGCCGGATAAAAATAATCCATTCCTGAGAGAGTCCTCATGAAGATTCACGAATACCAAGGCAAGGAAATCTTGCGCCAAGCTGGTGTGCCGGTGCCTCGCGGCATCCCGGCCTTCACCGTTCAAGAAGCGGTGGAAGCCGCTCAAAAACTCGGCGGCCCCGTGTGGGTTGTCAAGGCGCAAATCCACGCCGGTGGCCGTGGCAAGGGCGGCGGCGTCAAGCTGGCCCGTTCCATTGAAGACGTCAAAAAAATCGCGGGTGAAATTCTGGGCATGCAGCTCATCACTCACCAGACGGGCCCCGAAGGTCAAAAAGTCCGCCGCCTGCTGATTGAAGACGGCGCTGACATCAAAAAAGAATACTACGTGTCCGCTGTGACCGACCGTGCCACGCAACGCGTCGCCATGATCGTCTCCAGCGAAGGCGGCATGGACATCGAGGAAGTGGCCCACTCCACCCCCGAGAAAATCCTGACAGAAATCGTCGACCCGGCGACTGGTCTGACCGAAGTGCAAGCCAAAAAATTGGCCGATGCCATTGGCGTGCCTGCCGGTTCTACAGCGCAAGCTGTGGATGTGTTGCAAAAGCTGTACAAGGTGTACATGGACACCGACGCGTCGCTGGTCGAAATCAACCCCCTGATTCTCGAAGGCAACGGCGGCATAAAGGCCATTGACGCGAAGTTCAACTTCGACGCCAACGCGCTGTTCCGCCACCCGGAAATCGTGGCCTACCGCGATCTGGACGAAGAAGATCCGGCCGAAGTCGAAGCTTCAAAGTTTGACCTCGCTTACATCAGCCTGGACGGCGATATCGGTTGCCTGGTCAACGGCGCCGGTCTGGCCATGGCCACCATGGACACCATCAAGTTGTTTGGCGCTGAGCCAGCCAACTTCCTGGACGTGGGCGGCGGCGCGACTCCCGAGAAGGTGACAGAAGCCTTCAAGATCATGTTGAAAAACCCCAAGGTCAAGGCCATTTTGGTCAACATCTTCGGCGGCATCATGAAGTGCGACACCATCGCGACGGGCGTGATCACGGCTTGCAAAGCCACCAACCTGAACGTGCCGCTGGTCGTGCGCATGAAGGGCACCAACGAAGAGTTGGGCAAGAAAATGCTGGCCGAGTCCGGTTTGCCCATCATCAGTGCTGACACCATGGCCGATGCGGCCGAAAAAGTGGTTGCCGCCGTCAAAGCCGCCGCATAAGGAACCATCATGTCGATCCTCATCAATAAAGACACCAAAGTCATCACCCAAGGCATCACCGGCAAGACCGGTCAATTCCACACTGAAAAGTGCCAGGAATACGCCAATGGCAAAGAATGTTTCGTCGCGGGTGTGAATCCCAAGAAGGCTGGCGAGTCCATTTTTGGCATTCCAATTTTTGCCTCCGTCTCGGAAGCCGCCAAGAACACTGGCGCCACCGTGTCGGTCATTTACGTGCCCCCAGCGGGTGCAGCCGCTGCGATCTGGGAAGCCGTTGAGGCTGATCTGGACCTGGCGATCTGTATCACCGAAGGCATCCCGGTTCGTGACATGCTGGAACTGCGCAACAAAATGCGCGCCAAAGAAGCGGCTGGCGGCAAGAAAACCTTGTTGCTCGGGCCTAACTGCCCTGGTTTGATCACGCCTGACGAAATCAAGATCGGCATCATGCCCGGTCACATCCACCGCAAGGGTCGCATTGGTGTGGTCAGCCGCTCCGGTACGCTGACCTATGAAGCTGTGGCGCAGTTGACCGAAATCGGTCTGGGCCAGTCTACGGCGGTTGGTATTGGTGGTGACCCCATCAATGGCCTCAAGCACATCGACATCATGCAAGCCTTCAATGACGACCCGGACACCGATGCCGTCATCATGATTGGTGAAATTGGTGGTCCGGACGAAGCCGAAGCGGCTCGTTGGTGCAAGCTCAACATGAAGAAGCCCATCGTCGGTTTCATCGCGGGTGTGACTGCTCCTGCAGGTAAGCGCATGGGCCACGCCGGTGCCTTGATCTCTGGCGGCGCCGACACGGCCGATGCCAAACTGGCAGTGATGGAAGAGTGTGGTTTCACGATCACACGCAATCCATCCGAAATGGCCAAGTTGCTCAAAGCTTTGCTGTAATCTGTCGAGGGCGCCTCATTTGGGCGCCCCTGCGGTTATCCACAATAGAAAGCCGGATTTCCTGAGGGAAAATCCGGCTTTATTGTTTGTATGCCTTGGGCATTGATAAAGAAAGATTACCGTGGAAGAATTCCTAACCGCTCATTTTTGGCTCGCCGTCGGTCAGATCATCATGATCGACATCCTGCTTGGCGGCGATAACGCCGTCGTTATTGCTCTGGCTTGTCGGCAATTGCCCGCAAACCTGCGTACCAAAGGCATTTTGTGGGGAACGGCAGGCGCCATCGTGCTGCGCGTCATCCTCATTGCTTTTGCCCTCACTTTGCTGCAGGTTCCTTTCCTGAAGTTGGTAGGCGCTGCCCTGTTGTTGTGGATTGGCGTGAAGCTGCTGGCACCTGACGAAGAGGGCCATTCCGACATCAAGGGCAGTGACAAGCTGTGGGCGGCTGTCAAGACGGTGATCGTGGCTGATTTGGTCATGAGTATTGACAATGTCATTGCCATTGCGGGTGCGGCCACGGGCGCGGGCAGTCAGCACCAATTGCCTTTGGTTATCTTCGGCCTCCTGGTGAGCATTCCCATCATCATCTGGGGTAGTCAGCTGGTGCTCAAGCTGATGGATCGATTCCCGATCATCATCACGGTCGGTGGCATGCTGCTGGGTTGGATTGCGGGTACGATGGCGCATAGTGATCCGGCCGTTGTCGATTGGTTGCCGCAAACCAAAGTATGGAATTATGGTTTGGGCATTGCTGGTGCACTGGGGGTGTTGCTCATGGGCGTCGTCTTGAAGAAACGGGCGCAGTCAACGGCTTGACCGAGTAGCCTGCCGTGAGGCACTGTCGATAAAATATAGGGCTGGACAGGTTCGCCCCCGAGTCGGGGGTGGGCTGTATTATTAAGAGGTCATGCAATTGCCTCAAACTCAGCCTGAGACTCAATGAACTACAAATTCGTCGCGCAAACTGATCCGGGACGCGCCCGTGAAAACAACGAAGACTCTGTAGTTTTTGACATCGATGCCCACATTGGCGTGTTGGCCGACGGCATGGGGGGGTACAACGCCGGGGAGATTGCCAGCGGTATGGCCACTGCGTTCATCAAGACGGAATTGGCCGGTTGGCTGACCGAGTTTGGTGGACAGGCGAAGGCGGCGCAAGTCAGACGAGCCATTGAGGTGTGTGTTGACAACGCGAATCGGGCCATTTTTGATGCGGCTAACGCGAACACCCAGTACGCGGGGATGGGAACCACCCTTGTGGTTGGCCTGTTTCAGGGGGCCCGGTTGATGTTGGGGCACATTGGTGACTCCCGTTGCTACCGCTGGCGCGGCAACGAGCTGGTACAAATCACCAAGGACCATTCCCTTCTGCAGGAGCAGATTGATGCGGGATGGCTGACGCCGGCTCAAGCCGCCACCGCAACCAACAAGAATCTGGTGACACGGGCTTTGGGCGTTGAAGAGACGGCATTGCTCGAATTCAATGAGTACCATGTCATGGAGGGTGACCTCTACCTGATGTGCTCCGACGGGCTCTCTGATATGGTGGACGATTCAGACATAGCAGCGCTTCTTCGAAATGGTGCGTCTCTGGAGCACATCGCGGCAAAACTGGTCCTCATGGCAAATGAAAATGGCGGACGGGATAACATCACAGTCTTGTTGGTCGAAGCAGTGGGCTCGCATGAAAAGCGCGGTTTAATATCCAGACTGCTTGGAAAGTAACAAGCCCATGGGTTATCCAACAACAAATTTCAGGAACAGGAGTCGGTCATGCCAAAAATGATCGTTTCGATCGACGGCGTCGTCATCAAGGAAGTCCAGTTGACGAAGGACAAAACGACCTTGGGTCGGCGGCCGTACAACGACATTGTGATAGACAACCTGGCCGTGAGTGGTGAGCATGCCTTGCTGCAAATGTCAGGGTCAGAGGTTTACCTGGAAGACCTGAACAGTACCAATGGCACTTACGTGAATGGCAAGGCGGCCAAGCGGCAGTTGCTGCAAAACGGTGACACGGTTGAGGTCGGCAAGTACAAAATCAAGTTTGTGAGCGATGTGGCTTCTGAAGGTTATGAGAAGACCATGATGTTCAAGCCAGGCGGCGTAACGCCCGCCTCTGAGCCTGCATTTGCGTCGCATGAATCCCGGTCAGCCGGTCTGGAGGCCCTTCATGCGGCCATCAAGGTGCTATCGGGCGCTGCTGCGGGCAGGGAAATGCCTTTGACCAAGGTGGTCACCACGGTGGGCAAGCCCGGGGTTGCCGTGGCTGCCATCACCCGGCGTCACCATAGCTATTTTGTTCACCATGTGGAAGGCGCGGGTAATCCGTCACTCAATGGTGCTGCGATTGGCGTGGAGCCTGTGGCATTGAAAAATGGGGATTTGATCGAGTTGGCCGGTACCCAAATGCAGTTCGTCCAAGCCTGATCAGGGCTGGATACAACGGCTTGCGTTGCTTTTGCTGCTCTGCGACCGGATTTAAGGCATAGCGAGGAGCCGCAATGAAAGTTCGTGTATTGGGCTGCTCAGGCGCCATTTCCAAAGGGTGCCGAACCACGTCTTTCCTGATCGATAGCGACATGTTGGATGTGGCCATGCTGGTGATCGAAACGGCCTTCAGCAACCGCGAACAAGTTCTGGCCAGGCAAGGCTTGCATTTGTCGCCTAGCGTCCTGGCTGAAGAGTTGGATTGCATCGCTCAGGGAAAGAAATTCCCGGTTTACATCACGCATACCAAGCCCGCCGAAACCGAGGTGATCATGTCCGAGATTCAGCGTTTTGATCAAAACCCGGCTGCGGGCAGCGGGGTGGCGCATGACATTCGCTGGCTGCGGGCTGGTCAGGAGTTCGAGGTATGAGCGCAGTCTTGAAGCCCGGGGGATCGGACAAAAAACCAGAGGCTTCTCTTGAGAGGCGCGGCATGACATTTGAGGCGCTATTTTACAAACAGCTGCAACAAGTCACCGCCCGTATCCACGAGACCGATAACGTGGACCAAATCATGCTGGAGGCCAGCCAGGACATTTGCAAACTCTTCAATGCGGACCGGTTGACCCTGTACGCCTTGAATGGAGACCGCTCGGCCATCGTTTCCAAAGTCAAGACGGGGCTCAATAGCAGCCAGAACCTCAAACTGCCCATCACGCCCCAAAGCATTGCGGGCTACGTGGCGTTCAGCCAAAAGCTGGTCAATATTGCGGATGTTTATGACGATGAGGCGCTCAAGCAGCTTCATCCCTCTCTGACCTTCCTGAAGGAAGTGGATCGGCGATCGGGTTACCGAACCCGGCAGATGTTGGTGGCCCCCATTCTGGAGGGCAATACCCTTCAAGGCGTGCTGCAGGTCATTAACAACAAAAGTGGACATCCCTTTGGTGAACTGGAGGTAGAGGGTGTCTCGCAGTTGTGCAAAACACTGGCCACCGCCATTCGGCAGCGCGTGCAAAAAGCCAGTGAGGGCGTGCGCGCCAAGGCGACCAAATACGACGGTTTGATTGCCGATGGCGTCATGACATCGCCAGAGCTTCAGCAGTGCCTGCAAGAAGCGAGAGTGGATGGCAAGCCCGTAGAGCACGTGCTGATTGCCAAGTACATGGTTCGCCCGGCGCAAATTGGGCCGTCACTGGCCAAATTTTTTGGCGTCGCCTATGAACCCTTTGCCCCCAGCCGAATTCGTTCGGAAATACTGCACGGCTCCCTCAAGCGCGAGTTCATTGAGGAGCAGGGCTGGATTCCCCTGGAGGAGTCGCCCGAAGGTCTGGTCATCATGTGCGTGGACCCGGAGGCGGTGCGCGGCGCGCGCGTCGTGCCGCAGGTCTTCCCCCGCGTGACCAAATTTGTGTACCGGGTGACCACGCAGGCTGAGTTCCACGACACGCTGGCGCAAATATTTGGCGCCGGAATCGAAGGGGGCTCTATTGACGAGCTTCTGGCCGAAATGGACGGCCCCCCCATTGACGACGGCTTCAATGACGACGCGCTGGAGTCGGCCGCGGCGGACAACGAACTGGTCAAGTTCGTCAACAAGGTGATCATTGACGCCTACCACCAGAAGGTGTCGGACATTCATATTGAGCCGATGCCGGGCAAGCTGAAAACCGGCATCCGGTTTCGCATTGACGGCACCTTGATGCCGTACATCGAGGTACCCTCGCATTTCCGTCAGGCCATGGTGACACGCCTGAAGATCATGTGTGACCTCGACATCTCGGAGCGCCGCAAGCCACAGGACGGCAAGATCAAGTTCAAGAAATATGGCCCGATTGACATCGAACTCCGGGTCGCCACCATTCCTTCCGCTGGAGGGGTGGAAGACGTGGTCATGCGGATTTTGGCCGCCGGTGAGCCCATTCCGCTGGACAAGCTGGGCCTGACCCCGCACAACAAGGACCGGGTCATCAAAACGATTGAGAAACCCTACGGCTTGTTCTATGTGTGTGGTCCTACGGGTTCCGGCAAGACCACCACGCTGCACTCCATCCTCAAGCACCTCAACACGCCGGACACCAAGATCTGGACCGCCGAAGACCCGGTGGAGATCACGCAAAAAGGGCTGCGCCAGGTTCAGATCAACCGCAAGGCCGGGATTGACTTTGCGTTGATCATGCGGGCCTTCCTGCGGGCCGACCCCGACATCATCATGGTCGGTGAATCGCGCGACAAGGAAACTGTGGCGATGGGCGTGGAAGCCTCACTTACCGGTCACCTGGTGTTTTCGACCCTGCATACCAACTCGGCACCCGAGTCCATCACGCGCTTGCTGGACATGGGCATGGACCCCTTCAACTTTGCCGATGCCTTGTTGGGCATTCTGGCGCAGCGGCTGGCCAAAAAGCTGTGCGACTGCAAGGAGTCGTATGTGCCTGACGCCGAAGAGCTGCGTCTTTTCGCGGTCGAATATGCCGACGAACTCCGGCACTCCGTCGCCTGGAAAGCTGACTACGAAGGCGAAATCCGGAAGCTGATCGACAGCTGGCACAAACTGTACGGTCAGGATGGCCAGATCAAGTTCTACCGCCACGTGGGCTGCGACAAGTGCAACAAGACCGGCTACAAAGGCCGCATTGGCCTGCATGAATTGCTCATTGCTTCTGACGACGTCAAAAAGCTCATTCAGGAACGCGCCCGTGTGGCCGAGATTTTTGCCGCTGCGGTGGAAGGCGGCATGCGCACCCTGAAGATGGACGGCATGGAGAAAATCATGATGGGCCTGACCGACATCAAGATGGTTCGGTCAGTCTGCATCAAGTAAATGACAAAAATGGCGTGACAAAAATGTCGCGTCAGGTCTTGTAACCAACTCAGGTCGTCATGTTTCTAACGAAATGTGACGTGTTTGGTCCAAAAACAATCAAATTTGGCGTTTCAAAGACTTGGCACAGTTACTGCTGAATATGAACGTCTCTAAGTTGATTTCGTTTTTACCCAAGGAGTTATTCATGAAACGTTCCATGCAAAAAGGTTTTACCCTGATCGAGCTGATGATCGTGGTTGCGATCATTGGTATTTTGGCTGCAGTGGCTTTGCCTGCTTATCAGGATTACACGGTTCGTGGTCGTGTATCTGAAGCCATGGTTGCGGCTTCTGCTGCCAAGCTTAATGTGGTTGATATTTTGGCGAATGGTAAATTTACTGCGGTCAATGGTTATAACCAAGGGTTCACCACTCCGACAGCCAGCCCCAATTTGACGTCAGTTGCCATTGCCGCAACAACTGGGCAGATCACTGTGACCACTACACAAAAAGCGGGTAACGGAACATTGGTATTTGTTCCTTACACAGGCGGTGCTGCTGGTACGGTTAATTCCGGTACTGCGCTGCCTGACGCCACGGCTGCATTCACACCTCCGACGGATGCGACGAAATGGCAATGTTTATCTGCTACTGTTGGCCTTGTTATATCGCCTGCGCCAACAGCTGCGGCTACACTCCCTGCGCGTTTTGCCCCGAGTGAGTGCCGTTAATTAATCCGCAGATTAAAAAAGAGCGTTACGACGCTCTTTTTTATTGAAGTTCGTAGGTGAATTGGTTGGAAGTATGTTTTTATAGGTAAGAGGCTATTCATGACGCGTTCTATCCAAAAGGGTTTTACCCTGATCGAATTGATGATCGTGGTTGCGATTATTGGTATTTTGGCTGCCGTGGCTTTGCCCGCTTATCAGGATTACACGGTTCGTGGTCGTGTATCTGAAGCCATGGTTGCGGCTTCTGCTGCCAAGCTTAATGTGGTTGATATTTTGGCGAATGGTAAATTTACTGCGGTCAATGGTTATAACCAAGGGTTCACCACTCCGACAGCCAGCCCCAATTTGACGTCAGTTGCCATTGCCGCAACAACTGGGCAGATCACTGTGACCACTACACAAAAAGCGGGTAACGGAACATTGGTTTTTGTTCCTTACACAGGCGGTGCTGCTGGTACCGCCAATTCCGGCACTGCATTGCCCAACGCGACCGCTGCGTTCACTCCGCCAGCTGATGCGACGAAGTGGCAATGTCATTCGGCGACGGTCGGGTTAGCTATTTCGCCAGCTCCAACAGCTGCGGGCACTCTCCCTGCACGTTTTGCTCCGAGTGAGTGTCGTTAATCAATCCTTGGATTCTCAGTGAGCGTTTCGACGCCCGTATTCTGATCAATAAAGTATGCAGTATTGATCAGCCTCAAATTCACAATGCCCGAATGAATTTCAGAAACCGCTTCAAATCAGCCAGTTATGCCGCACTATTGCATCTCCTAGGCAGCATGATCGTTGCGGCCGTCGCAGCGTCTTTGGTGTTCGGTCTGTGGTATCCATATCCGTATCGGGAGCTTTCGGGCGGCGATGAGTTGTTTTTGCTGGTTGTTGGCGTAGATGTTGTCTGCGGCCCTTTGTTGACTCTAGTGTTGTTTAGCCCAAAAAAAACGCCTCTAGAGTTGTTTCGTGACTTGACGCTTGTGGGTTTGATTCAGCTTGCCGCCCTGGCTTATGGAATGTGGACGGTCGCCATTGCTCGTCCGGTTTTTCTGGTCTTCGAATTTGATCGTTTTCGCGTCGTTAGCGCTGCAGAAATAGAACCGAATAGTCTTAACGCTGCTGCACCTGATTTTCGGCATCTCGGCTATATCGGTCCGAAAATTATTGCGGCACGGGTAGCGAGGCCTAGTGACGAGGACTATCTTCAGAGCATCAATCTATCTCTGAACGGGATTTCCCCCGCTCTAAGGCCTAGCGCTTGGCGGCTTTACGATTCAGTTCGCGATGCCGTTCTGGGCAAGAGTCGCGCTTTGAAGCTGCTGAAAATGCGCTACCCTGAGCATATGGCGTTGATTGATGCGGCAGCGGCCAAAACCGGTTTGTCCGAAGAAAAGCTAGGCTATTTGCCAGTCCAAGGGCGGCAACAAATGTTTTGGGTTGCATTTGTTGCCATGGACGATGCGCGAGTTGTCGGTTTTCTTCCGTTAGATGGACTCTGACACCGCCAAAGCAGCCAGCAATTTGCGTAAGCACGGTGTTTCTTTTGAGGACGCAATCATTGCGTTCGCAGATCCACTTGCCTTGATGACGCAGGATCGAGTCGAAGGACTGGAGCAGCGCTGGCAAACATTGGCAATGATTGGTGGCTATCTGGTGCTCTTGGTGGCGCACACCGTTGGGGAGGATGACGACGGCACGAGCCGCAGACCGCAAGGAGCGAAAAAGTTATGAAAACCAAGTTCGTTAAACGAGATATTGATTTGCAAAATCTGCCGCCGTTGACTGATGAGCAGCGTGCCAGACTTAGCCTATTGGCAAAAATTCCAGACAGCGAGATTGACTACAGCGACATCCCGCCATTGAATGATGTGTTCTGGAAAAATGCCATTCGCAATCCCTTCTATAAGCCCACCAAACAAGCCACCACTGTGCGTATTGATGCCGATGTGCTGCTATGACCCGAAAAGCTCGCTGTGCGAGCCGAGCCTGGCCAGTCGCAAGATGTCGGCGTCAGGCTTACGGTAGATCAGCACCAGATCGGGCTTGACGTGACAGTCACGGTAGCCTGCTCATTCACCGCTCTAATCGTGATCGCGGTGTCGTGGCTCCAATGGGTGGTCAATCGTCCGCATGCAAGTCCGCCATCAAGGCATCGACGCTGGCGAAGCGTTTGCCCTTTCCCGTTTCAAGCTCGGCTATCGCCTTGCGGGTGGTAGCGTTTGGAACCTTGACCTCGAAGGGCAAGCGGCGCTCGTCTGCAACGCGCAGCATCAACAGGCGGATGGCATCCGAAATCGACAGGCCCATTGCGGCCAGCGCTTCGGTTGCACGTTCTTTGGTATCCGTGTCGATACGAGCACGGACGTAGGTATCGGCGGTGGTCATGGCGGCTCTCCCTGGATCAGTGTTGAGTTTGTATTGTAGTCACAGTGCGACTACGTCACAAAACTCCCCGATTTCCCCCCATGCTTCTCCAGCAGCTTGACTTCGGAAATTGTCGTGCCGCGGTCCACGGCTTTGCACATGTCGTAGATGGTGAGCAGTGCTACTGTGACGGCGGTCAAGGCCTCCATCTCCACGCCGGTGGGGCCGACGGTTTCTACTGTTGCAGTACAAAACAGGCCTCTAGCCCCCGTGTTATCTGCGGAAGTAGCTACAAAATAAATAGCAAATAGCGTCAATGCAAGGGTGACACGCGGGCGTCAATTGCTGGTAACCCGCCTCGTTACGTGCGCGCGAAGCCATGCGGCAAAGGTGTCTTCGTTCAACTCTCCGTCGGCAACCGCCAGTATGGTGATCGTAGCATCGGCTTGCGTGGTTGCCAGGCGATAGCCATTGAGGTACAAAAACAAACCCGTCGCCAAAAATGCGGCCCGTTTGTTGCCATCCATAAAAGGGTGGTTTTTTGCCAGTCCGATGCAATAGCTTGCGGCCAGGCTCGCCAAGTCTGGTGGCTCCGTGGCGTTGGCGTAAGCCAGCAGGTTCAGGGGCCGCGCCAGCGCAGAGTCCAGGAGCCCTTCATCGCGCAGGCCTGCTGCACCACCGTGTTCGGCCAAACTTTCACCATGTAACAACAGCAACGCTGATTTGCTGATCCAGCGCCACATCATTTGGCCAGTTGATGAAAGGTGTCGCGAAAATCCCGCATGAACGCGCGACCCGCGTGAATCTCTTCTTCCAGCGCAGGGTCATAAGGTGTGAGTGTGTAGCCCTCGGGTGTTTCGGTCAGAAAGACGTTTTCACCCTTGCTCAGTTTGAGCCTCGCCAGGGCCTCCTTGGGCAATACAACCCCCACCGAATTGCCGATTTGAGTGAGTTTGAGCATGTGCATGACGTTCCTTGGTTATTACGTTTGTAATACTAAACGACACCCCGTTTGCTCGTCAATCGTTGAACCCGGATTTCCCCCCATGCTTTTCCAGCAGCTTGACGTCGGAAATCGTCATGCCGCGGTCCACGGCTTTGCACATGTCGTAAATGGTGAGCAGCGCCACTGTGACGGCGGTCAAAGCTTCCATCTCCACGCCGGTGGGACCGACAGTTTCTACCGTTGCAGTACAAAACAGGCCTCTAGCCCCCATGTTGTCTGCGGGAGTAGCTACAAAATCAAGAGCAACTCGCGTCAGCGCCAGGGGGTACATGCTTGACATGACAGTCGGCGTGCGTCAAGGTTGACAGCCCATTCGCCAACGTCAACACACTTTAATTAGTATTGATTGCATAAACTTTAAAGAAAAGACACAATCCAACTACTGGCAAACCGTCTTTTGTGCGAGGAAATCATCATGAGCAGCCACACCATAGACACCGCCATGGCAAAACGGATGGTCGAAGCGTCCGCGATCCGTGGCGCGTCGATCATTGGCCAACCTGGCGGCTGGTCCGTCGTCCTGAAGCTGGGAATGCAAGAAAAACCGCTGGGGGCTCAGCGTAGCGACAAGCCCCGCATGTGGCGCAGTCTTGACCGCTGTGTGGACTACCTGAAGAAAGAGCTTCATATCGTCCGCTTCGAGCTGCTGGATGCGACCAACTTCAGCGGCGCTGCCCTGGTGGGCAAGTCCCGCGAGGACGCATCGGAACGGCTGCGCAACGCTCATGAAGCGGCAACGCATGACAAGTGGTTTCGTGAGCAGGTAGAGATTGGCATCGCAGAGGCCAACGACCCGGCGGCCGACTGGGTGACGAACGAGGAGGCGAACGCGAGCTGGGCCAAGAAGCGGGCCGAGCTGGTCAAACGAGCTGAAGGGAGCGCCACCTGATGATCGTGTGGCTACGCAGGGCGATAGCTGACCGTGATGCTCAGCTGGACTACATCGCCCAGGACAACCTCCGCGCAGCCATCGAGCAAGGCGACCGCATAGCCCACCAGGTGGGCCAGTTGGTCCAGCACCCGGAAATGGGCCGCGCAGGGCGCAAGCCAGGAACCCGCGAGCTAGTCATAAGCCGGACTCCGTTTATCGTAATTTATCGCCTTGAGGGCAAGCGTATCGAGCTGTTGCGTTTGCTGCACGGTGCACAGCAATGGCCGAAGGAGATGCAAACAAGGTCCTGAACGTCAATTGGTATTGCACGCCCATCCCGTTCGTGCTCCTGTTGGCTCAATGATTTGAATTCACCTCGTGAATTTGTTCTGCGTCTGGGTGGCAGTTGACCAAGAACGCCATCATTTCAGTGGCGTCCTTCTCCAGGTAAAACCGGACCATGTTTTCATTGAATTGCTGCGCCTTGGCTGCGGGTACGCTGATTGCATCAATGCCCGCTGACATCAGAATGCCATTCATCATGAAACGGGAAGTGCGTTTGTTGCCATCGAAGAAGAATTGCTGCAAGGCACCGAACAGAAAAAAGGCGGCAGCTTTCTCAAAGGGTTGCTGTATCTCGCTTTGAAGCGCATGCAGGCCACTGGCAAAGACACGATTCAACTCCGGGGCACCGGCAACAGTCGCCAGTGGCGTGTATCGACCATGCTCACCCAAGCCGACATCCGGCGTGTAGCCCTTCTCTTCGCCCTCGCCCCGAAAGTGGCCCCACTCCAACGCTTCATTTCGGGCGACAAGACCATGCAGCTCAGTGAACGTCACTTTGTCCATGAAAAATTTACCTGCCTTCACCAGCGCCAACAGGTGCTTGGAGCTGGTCGCCAGATTCAGAACCTGTTCCTGGTCAGAGATTTTTCGTCCGCCGATGGTCACGCCATCCAACAAGGTTTTGACCTCAGGATAGGTGAATGGGTTGCCTTCAAGCACGGATGCATCCCAAACGAACTCGGGCAGCATGCGATGAAAGCGGAAGGCCACTCGCTCGATGGAGTGAGTCGGCACCACGTCAGGCACGGCTGACCTGTTCCAGTGAAATCCGAGTGCAGAGAAGAGTTCCATATTTTTCCTTGTGTGTCTCGCCGCTCACTCCGCCACAAAACTCCCCGACTTCCCCCCATGCTTCTCCAGCAGCTTGACGTCGGAAATCGTCATACCGCGGTCCACGGCTTTGCACATGTCGTAAATGGTGAGCAGCGCTACTGTGACGGCGGTCAAAGCTTCCATCTCCACGCCGGTGGGGCCGACGGTTTCTACTGTTGCAGTACAAAACAGGCCTCTAGTCCCCGTGTTGTCTGCGGGAGTAGCTACAAAATCAAGAGCAACTCGCGTTAGCGCCAGGGGGTGGCACAGGGGAATCAAATCGCTGGTTTTCTTGGCGGCCATGATGCCGGCGATGCGGGCAATGCCCAGCACGTCGCCTTTTTTGGCGGTGCCCGACTCGATGAGCGCCAGCGTGGTGGGCAGCATGTCGATACGACCGCCGGCCACGCCGATGCGGTGGGTGGCGGCCTTGGCAGCCACGTCCACCATGTGGGCTTGGCCTTGGGCGTCAAAATGGGTGAGTGAGCTCATGGGGAATATTTACCGAACGTTCATACAAGTCGAGCATCATACGTTCACTGATCTGCGCAAGCCCCTTTTGCGAATGACGCGTCCTCACAGCCTACGGTATTCATTTTGAACCCTAAATTTAGATTAAATCGGCCTCTAGCCCCCGTCTATACGGCGGGAGTAGCTCTGTTTTTAATAGCGTTTGGTTGGGGCGCTCCGCTTGCCTTGCAGGCGCAAACCAGCGATGCGTTGCCAAAGCCGTCGACCTCCCAGCCTTCCGCGCAACTCCCCACGCTGGGCGACGGCAGCGACATGACCAGCAGTGCCGAGCGGCGCCTGGGCGACCGCATTGCCCGTGAAATCTACCGGGATCCCGATTACATCGACGACCCCGTGCTGGCCGAATATGTGCAGGGCATCTGGCAACCCTTGCTCGCGGCAGCGCGCCTGCGTGGTGAGCTCACGCCCGAACTGGACGAGCGCTTTGCGTGGGAGATCATGCTCGGGCGCGACCGCACGGTGAATGCGTTTGCCCTGCCGGGTGCCTACTTTGGCGTTCATCTGGGCCTGATTGCGGTGGTCAGCAGCCGTGACGAACTGGCTTCCGTGCTGGGGCACGAACTCAGCCACGTCACGCAGCGGCACATCTCACGCCTGATTGCCAAGCAGAGCCAGCAAACGCCGTGGATGATTGGCGCCATGATTCTGGGCGCGTTGGCGGCCAGCAAGAGTCCTGATGCGGGCAACGCCCTGATTGTGGGGGGGCAGGCCGTGGCCGCCCAGAGCCAGCTGAATTTTTCACGCGACATGGAGCGCGAGGCCGACCGGGTGGGTTACGGCGTGATGACGCAGGCCGGGTTCGAGCCGCAGGGTTTTGTGTCGATGTTCGACAAGTTGCAGCAGGCCTCACGCCTCAATGACAACGGCGCTTACCCCTACCTGCGCAGTCACCCGCTGACCACCGAGCGGATTGCGGACATGCAGTCCCGTCAGGCCCTGACCGCACCCACTGCCGTGCCGGTACCGCTCACGTTTGAACATGCCATGGTGGCGGCACGTGCCCGCGTGCTGTCCAACCCGGGCGTGGACGCCCTGCGGGCCGCGCTGCTGGAGGCGGGCAGTGCCAATCTCGCGACCTTGTCGGCACCCCGGCAGGCGGCCGTGTTGTACGGCGCCGCCCTGGCTGCCAGCCGCTTGCGTGATTTCACCGGTGCCAAGGGGTATCTGGACCGCCTCTCGGTGCTGGTGCGCGCCGATTTGCCGGGCGCCCGTTTGGTCCGCTTGCTGGAGGCTGAAACGGCGTTGACGGCGGACGATGCACGGCGCGCGGCCTCGGTCTTGACCGCCAACACGTTCGCAGCCCAAGGCGGCGCTGCAGACGCTGCATCGGTGCACCGGCCCGAGTTGTTTTTGGCCATGCAAATCGCCCTGCAAACGGGTCAGGGCGGGCAAGCCAAGGCGCTGGGTGAGTCGATGCAACAACTTCAGAGTTGGGTGGCGGCGCACCCGCGGGATGCGCAGGCCTGGCAGTTGTTGTCCAGCGCTTACGCGGCGCAGAATCAGAGCTTGCGCGCGATCCGGGCCAACGCCGAGGCCCATGTGGCCACGCTGGACTACCAGGCGGCGGTTGACCGATTCAAGGCGGCGCAAGAGCAGTTGCGCGCAGGCGGCACGGGCGTGGTGGCCGCGGACCACATTGAGGCGTCCATCATCGACACCCGCAAACGCCAGGTGGAGGCGCTACTTAAAGAACAGGCGCTCGATCGCTGAATCGATCACGATGCCAAACACCGAGTAAATCAGCGAGCCCAGCAGCGCCGCGCCAAATCCGCGCACCGCAAAGCCGTCGAGAACCCCTGCGGCTGACCAGAACATCAACGCGTTGATGACGAATAAAAACAGCCCCAGCGTGATGACGGTGACGGGCAGCGTCAGCAGCACCAGCAGCGGTCGCAAAATCATGTTGAGCAGGCCGATGACCAACGCGGCAATCAGGGCTGCGGTGAAGCTGGTCACCTGCACCCCGCTGTAGAGGTAAGCAACGGCCAGCAGGGCGGCGGCGCTGAGCAGCCATTTGACGATGAGTTTCATGGTTCAAAGGATAGCACCCCATGGCCCGGCGCGCATGACACTCGTCAACACCTTGCGGCAAATTCGGCCGCAGGCGCCGCGCACCGTCAGCGCGGCTTCGGGTACCCGCTGTCGGCCCAGGCGGTGGCGCTGGCGCGGTTGAGCTTGAAGCCGGGCGACACACGCACCTGCGCCAGCTCGTCTCCGGCTTCGTCGTGCGCGGTCAGCGTGGCATAGGGGTGCTCCTCGTCCGGCACGATGTCGAGTGACACGGTGATGCGCGCGTTGCCGGCGGTCACGGCCAGGCTCTGGTGCAGCGAGGCGTGCAATTGCTGCTCATGCCGGCGCACAAATTCAGACGCTGTCTTGACCAGGGTGCTGAAGGCGTTGCCGTCCAGCGGTTTGGGATTTTTCTTGTCGCGCCCCATGGTCCAGGGGCCGATCAGGGCGGGCTCGGGCTCGCCGTCCTTGATCATGGCGACCGCCCAGCCGTCGTCGTCCTCGTTCTTGATGACGCGGGCGGTCCAGCCCACGTCGCGCCACAGGCGGGGCTCTTGAATTTTGGCGTCGGGGTCGGGGAGGAGTTCGGTCACAGGGCGGGTCGTTTCTGTCAAGGGTGCGCGGGAAGCCCTTGATTTTACCGGTCCGGGTGTGCCGGGCTATGATGCGACCCCCATGGCAGGCATCCACATCACCGACATTGAATCGGCCATCAACTATTGGCGCGAGAAGAGGCCTTCTCTCGACGGATTTTCGCTCGCCCCCGAAATCCGGGCGCTGGCCGAGGTGTATGCGCTGATGGTGTACCACCATGAGGTCCAGGCCGATGAGTTCTCAATCCCCGCGCCAGCCCTGCAAGCGTGGCTCACCTGGTACGACACCACGCCCGACACCCCCTGCATTGCCATCTGCTCCACCAGCCAGGGTGACGAGGAGTGCAAGGGCTGCGGCCGCAGCTTTGCCGAGGTGCAGTACTGGCTGGAAATGAGCCCGGTGGAGAAACGCCAGACCTGGCGGCGCATCACGATGCTGGGGGCGGCCTGGCGGTTCAACCGCTACGCGGAGCGAGCCACTGAGACGACGCGGTTTGCTATTTAATTAATAGCTACATACGCACTATTGACGTGTGCTAGAGCCCAATTTGGCATTTATTTCCAGCGAATGGGCTCAATGTCCACAGTCGTCGTGCCGTCGCCCAGCATCAACACCCCTTCCTGAATCGTGGCCTGCAGCTGCATGCTGCGCTGGGCCAGCGGGATCAGGGCCTGCGAGGCCACGGTGGGGATGCGGAACACGCTCAGGTTTTTGGGTCGGGCCAGCTTGGCCTTCATGGTGCGCCACCACACTTCGGCCGCGTGGTTGAAGCAGTACAGCACCACCTCGTCCCCCTTGTTGCAGGCCTTGAGCAGCGGTTTGTCTTCCGGTTGGCCCACCTCGATCCACAGGCGCGTGAGGCCCGTGAAGTCGCGCAGCCAGGCGTCGGGCTCGTCGGGGTCCGACAGACCGGCGCCAAAGGCCAGCGTGCCATCGCCACCGCACACGGTTTGCAGCTTGTGGGCCTGCAGCGCCAAAGCGCACAGGCGCACCATCATGCGTTCGTCCGTCTCGCTGGGGTGGCGCGCCAGCGTGAGCGCGTGGTCGGCGTAATACGCGTGGTCAATGTCGGCGATTTGCAGACTGGCTTTGAAGATGGTCGATTTGATGGCCATGCACGGCTTTAGATTCGGCGCGCCAGTTCAGCAGCCTTGCCGGTGTAGCTACCGGGTGTCATGGCCAGCAAACGGGTTTTTTCTTCTGCCGGAATGGCCAGATCGGCGATGAAGCCCTGCATCAGTTCACGCGTCATGGGTTCACCGCGGGTGAACTTTTTGAGTTGCTCATAAGGCTGGGGCAGGCCAAAGCGGCGCATCACGGTCTGGATTGGCTCGGCCAGCACTTCCCATGAGGCGTCGAGGTCGGCGGCAATGGCGGCCTCGTTGATCTCGAGCTTGCCCAGTCCGATGTTCAGCGACTGGTAGGCCAGCACGGCGTAGCCCATGGCCACGCCCATGTTGCGCAGCACGGTGGAGTCGGTCAGGTCACGTTGCCAGCGCGAAATGGGCAACTTCTCGCTGAGGTGGCGCAACACGGCGTTGGCCAGGCCCAGGTTGCCTTCGGCGTTCTCGAAATCAATCGGGTTGACCTTGTGCGGCATGGTGGAGGAACCCACTTCGCCGTCGCGCAGTTTTTGCTTGAAGTAGCCCAGGGACACATAACCCCAGACGTCGCGCGCCCAGTCAATCAGGATGGTGTTGGTGCGCGCCACGGCGTCAAACAACTCGGCCATGTAGTCGTGCGGCTCGATCTGGATGCTGTAGGGCTGGAAGGTCAGGCCGAGGCCCAGCGGCTCCGGCGTCTCGATGACCTTGCGGCTGAAGGCTTCCCAGTCGAACTCGGGCCAGGCCGACAGGTGGGCGTTGTAGTTGCCCACGGCGCCATTCATCTTGGCCAGCAGCTTGACGCCGGCAATGCGTTCACGTGCGGCCACCAGGCGGACCACGACGTTGGCAATTTCCTTGCCCACGGTGGTGGGGCTGGCGGTCTGGCCGTGGGTGCGGCTGAGCATGGACACGTCGGCAAACGCATGCGCCATGTCGCGCAGCTTGGCGATGATGGCGTCCAGCGCGGGCAGCAGGACCTGGTCACGTCCGGCCTTGAGTTGCAGGGCGTGGCTGGTGTTGTTGATGTCTTCGCTGGTGCAGGCAAAGTGCACGAATTCGCCCGCGCTCATCAGCTCGGGCCGGGCTTCGAACTTGGATTTGATCCAGTACTCGACGGCTTTGACGTCGTGGTTGGTGACTTTCTCGATCGCCTTGATGGCTTCGCCATCGGTTTCGGAGAAATGCTTCACCAGACCCAGCAAGTAAGTGCGTGCTCCTGGGGAGAGTGGCTTGAATTCGGCAAAGCCGCAATCGCTCAGGGCGATGAACCAGGCCACTTCGACTTGCACACGGCGTTGCATGTAACCCTGTTCGCTCATGACAGGACGGAGTTTGGCGAGCTTGGCGGCGTAGCGGCCGTCCAGCGGAGAAAGAGCGGAGATGGCTGAAAATGTCATCCCCGGATTGTAGGTTGTGCGTCACACCGGGTCCGTGCAATGCCCCGCACGTCAGTTCCGGGACACCTCGGTGGCTAGAATGAACGCTCCTGAAACGATGAACCGCCCATGAAATTACTCGGATCCAGCTCCAGCCCTTTTGTACGCAAAGTGCGCGTCGTCATGGCCGAGAAAAAACTCGACTACGCTTTGGTGCCTGAGGACGTCTGGTCTGCTGAGACCACCATTGCCGACTCCAACCCGCTGGGCAAGGTGCCCTGCCTGGTGATGGAAGGCGGCGAGGCCCTGTTTGATTCACGCGTGATTGTGGAATACCTGGACACCCTGTCCCCCGTGGGCAAGCTGATTCCGTCGATGGGCCGTGAACGCGCCGAGATCAAGACCTGGGAGGCCCTGGCCGATGGCTTGATGGAGGCCGCGGTGCTGGCGCGCCTGGAGGCCACCTGGCACGGGCGCACGCAAGAGCAGCGCAGCCAGGTCTGGATCGACCGGCAGTTGCTCAAGGTGTCCGGCGCCTTGAAGGCCATGAGCCGCGGTCTGGCTGAAAAGCCGTTTTGCGGCGGCATTCACTTGAGCCTGGCCGATATCGCGGTGGGTTGCGCCCTGGGCTACCTGGACTTCCGGTTTGCGCACATCGACTGGCGCACCGACTACCCCAACCTGCACAAACTCCACGACAAGCTGGTGCAGCGCGCCAGTTTCGCCGACACGCTGCCGGTCTGACAACGGCGGTCAGCGGTTGGCTCGTTGCTTGAGCCAGCGCATCAGGCTACCCACCAGCGGCAGTTTCTCGTACAACTCCTCGGCGGCGTCCCAATAATCGCGGTGCAGCGTGATCAGCCCCTGCGGTGAGAACACCAGGTGCGAGCTGCCCAGAATGGTCTGCTCGGTGGCCGCTCTGAAGTTCTTGAAGCGAAAACGGAACTCCCAGGTCAAAAAACACTGGTTTCCCTGCACCACTTGCCCGGTCACCACAAAACGCGGGGCCTGCAAGGCCACAAACATGTGTTCAAAAACGCGCTGGATCGCGGGCACGCCGGTCACGTCGTTGAACGGATCCTTGAAGCGCGCTTGCACGTCGTAATACGCGGCGATCTCTGTCACGTTCTGCGGGGTAAGGGCTTGAAAGTAGTGCACGACCCGTGCCACGGCCTGGGCCGACAGCGCGTCAGCGCAAGAGGGGGTGTCTGGGAGGAGAGGGGGTGTTGACATCATCGGGTGGCCCGGCGGACCAGGAAAAAGTAGGCCCGGTGGGGCAGGATGCGCAGGGCTTTCATCCAAAGCGTAAACCGTTTCGGAAAATGAATCTCAAACGCCCCGCGTGCCCAGCCCTGCACGATGGCTTGCGCCGCCTGGTCGGGCGTCAGCAGCGCCGGCATGTCGAACTGGTTGCCCGCCGTCAGCGGGGTTTGCACAAAGCCGGGGTTGATGAGGGAGACGCCAAGGCCCTGGCCGTGCAGGTCCAGGTACAGCGTCTCGGCCAGGTTGATCAGGGCGGCCTTGGTCGGGCCATAGGCCAGGCTTTGGGGCAGGCCGCGGTAGCCCGCCACGCTGCCCACCAGGCTGATGTGGCCCGCGCGCCGGGCCCGCAGGGCGGGCAGCACGGCATCGAGCAGGTGCAGGGCGCCGGTGTAGTTCACGTCCACGTGGCGCAGCATGTCGTCCAGGTCGATGGCGTCGGCCTGCATCGCGGTGTAGTGCCCGGCGCAGTACATCACGCAGTCCAGCGGGCCTTGTGCCAGCAGCCCGGCGGCGGCGGTCTTCACGGCTTGGCGGTCGGTGGCGTCCAGCGCGAGGGCCTGGCAACCGGGGTGGCGGTTGACAAAGGCGTCCAGCGCCTGCGCCTGGCGCGCCGACACGATGACCCGGGCGCCCAGGGCATACAGCGCGGTGGCGGTGGCCCGGCCGATGCCGGTGGAGGCGCCCACGATCCAGACGGTCTTGCCGCGCCAGTCCTTCATCGGGGTGTTCAAGGCAGGGAAGAGAGTCATGGGTGTTTCACTATTATTTTTATAGCTGCTTGTGCACGGAGTACGGGGGCTACAGCCTGATTTTGTATAAATTTTGTCAATGCATGCGCTTGGTGAACGACAGCGTCACCTCGCCCAGGCGCACGCCGAATTTGCGCATGGTGGCCTTGTTCAGCATGACCTGGTCGGTCATCAGGTACATCCAGTCGTCGAACTGGACGTCGATCACCCGGCCGTCTACCGGCAGGCTCAGTGTGTAATTCCAGTGGAAGGCATTGCCCTGGCTCTCGCCCGCGGCCTCGCCCACCACGTCATCGGCGCGGCCGGTGAAGCGGCCACCGGGCAACTTGGTCAGGCGCCAGATGCGTTTCTGGGTGCTGCCGTCCGAGTAGTTGAAGGTCTCGTCCAGCACACCTTCGTTGCCGGTCCAACTGCACTGCATGACCACCGTGAAGCGCTTGACCACGGCGCCCGAGCGGTCGGTGAAGATGCCGTAGGCATCGAGCGTGCCATTGAAATACTGCTGCAGGTCCAGCGGCGGTTTCTCCTGGGCATAGGCCTCGATGTGTTGCGAGGCGCAGCCCGTCAGGGCCAGCGTGGCGGCAGTGGCCGAGGCCAGGAGCAAGCGTCTTTTCATGGGGTCTTCCGGATGATGAGGGTGTACAGGAGGCCCGTCGCCAGCAGCTTGAGGGCGCAGGGCAGCAGGCAATAAGCCCAGGTGAGGGTTTGCAGGGCGTGCGCATCGCGCGCACCCGGTGCGTAGCCCAGGCTGCCCAGCAGCGGCAGGGCGACGCCTGCGGCCAGGGCGAGGTTGAGCTTGGTGGCGAAGTTCCACCAGCCCAGGTAGGCACCCTCCGAGCGCCCCCGGTCGCCGTTGGCCTCGATCGTGCCCGCCAGCAGGGCGCCGGGCAGGGCCAGGTCGGTGCCCAGCGCCACGCCCGAGAGCGCGCACACCACGACAAAGGCGGTGAGGTCGCCGCTGCCCAGTTGCGAGGCGAAGACGAAGGTGACCATCGACAGCAACATGCCCAGCCCCCAGGTGCGCGCCAGCCCCAAGCTTCTGACCACGCGCAACCAAAGGGGAATGGCGAGCGCCGCGCTCAAAAAATAGCTGCCCAGAAACAGGGACTCGCTGCCGGGTGGGGCCTGCAACCGGTCCTGCACAAAAAACAGGATCAGTGTGGCGGGGATGGCGCTGGCGATTCCATTGACCACAAAGACCGTCAGCAAGGCCCGAAAGCCGGGTTGGGCCAAGGGCTGCCAGAGGGCGCCGGTGCTGCCCTTGCCGCCGGGCGAGGTCGCTGGCACGTGGGCTCGGCGCCTTGGGTGCGGCGCCAAACGCCAGGCCAGCCAGCCTGCGATCAGTGCGATGAAAAACAGCGCTGTTGTCGCCCGCAAACCCAGGGCTGCAGGCGTGATGGACGCCACCATCACACCTACCAGGCCCAGTCCTTCGCGCCACGCCACCACGCGGCTGCGCTGCACCTCGTCACCGCCCAGCATCGCGCCCCAGGACTGGTACAGGATGCTCAGGGCGCTGTAGGCCGCGTAGGTCAGCACCAGGCAGGCGCCAGCCCACAGCAGCAGGCCGGGCCGGGTGTGCGTGGGCGGGAAAAACAGCAGGGTAAAACCCACGCCCAGCACCAGTGCGGCGGCCGCGCCCCAGCCCAGCACGGCCTGCAGGGAGCGTGCAAACAGGCGGTCGCTCCAGCGCCCCAGCAGCGGGTCGATCAGGGCGTCGAACAGGCGCGCGCCCAGCAAGAGCGAGCCGAGGGTGGCCAGCGGCACGCCAAACGTCAGGGCATAGTGGTTGGGCAGCACCACATACAGCGGCAGGGCGACAAAGGCCAGCGGCAAGCCCATCAGGCCGTAGCGCCAGCCGCTCCGCCACGTGAAGGGCCGGGCGGCTGTGGCGACAGAAGGTGGGTGACTCATGGCGTGGGCAGTCAGCGCAGCACTAAGGCGTGGCCCGGGCCAGCAGCTCGGCGCGCAAGGCGGGCTGGCTGGTGGATTCGGCCAGCCAGATGCCAAAGAACAGGCGGCTGAAGGCAGGGTCTTTCACCCAGGCGCGGGGCTCGCCGTTGAACCAGAAGTGCGCGCCCTGCGCCGGGTGGTGCAGCCCGGTGAGGCGGTCACCGGCCTTGACGTCGGGCAACGCGCTCTCCAGGGCGGCCAGCCAGCGCTGTTCTTGCGCGGGAGTGATGTTGTCCAGATGGCGCATCTCCTGGAGCGAGCGCGCGGCGATGTCCCTGCCCGCCAGGGCGCGCAGGTAGGTCAGCTCCAGCGCCAGCGCGTGCAGGGCGTAGTTGGCAGCCCGAAAACCGGGCGCGACCCAGAGTTGGGCGTCATACACGTCAAAGCCGAAAAACCGCAGCCGCGACGCGCCCGCCCACTTCCCGCCCGGCAGTTGCGGGGCCAGCTCCGCGGGCAATGCGGTTTGCGCCTGGCCTGCGCCACAGGCCAGCAGGCCTGTGCCCGCCAAGACGCTGGCGGCACCCACAGACAAAATGTGACGTCGATCGGTCATGGTGTCCTCGTGCTGGGTTCAGGCAGCACGCTTGTGCAGCGTGTACTGGACGACATCGACGTTGTGCTCGTCAAACGCGGCTTCGCAGTACGCCAGGTAAAACTCCCAGATCAGCACAAAGCGTTCGTCAAAGCCGTTTTGCAGCACCTGCGCGCGGTGCGCCATGAAGGCCTCGCGCCAGCGCCGGAGCGTCTCGGCGTAGTCGTGGCCAAAGGCGTATTCGTCCACCACCTCCAGCCCCGCGGCCAGTGCCTGCGCGCGGAACTCGCGCGGGCAGGGCAGGCAGCCGCCGGGAAAGATGTACTGCTGGATGAAGTCGGTCGAGCCCACGTAGCGATCAAACAGCGCGTCGTCAATCACGATGCTTTGCACGCAGGCGCGTCCGCCGGGTTTGAGCAGCCGGGCCACGGTGGCAAAGTAGGTGGGCCAGTATTCGCGCCCCACGGCTTCGACCATTTCAATCGAGCAGATCGCGTCAAACGGGGCGTCGGTGATGTCGCGGTAGTCCTGCAGGCGCAGGTCGGCCCGGTCGGCCACGCCCAGGCGCAGCAGGCGGGCCCGGGCAAAGGCGAGTTGCTCGGTGCTCAGGGTGACGCCCGCGACGGTGGCGCCACATTCGGTGGTCGCCATCTCGGCCAGCGCGCCCCAGCCGCAGCCGATTTCCAGCACGCGGTCGCCGGCCTTCACGTGGGCGGCCGACAGCGCGCGGCGCACCTTGGCATGTTGGGCCTGTGCCATCGGCTGGCTCAGGTCGCCGCCGAACAGGGCGGACGAGTAGTTCATGGTCTCGTCCAGCCACAGGGTGTAGAACGCATTGCCCAGGTCGTAGTGGGCGTGGATGTTTTTCTGGCTGTTGGCGCGCGTGTTGCGGTTGAGCAGGTGCTTGACGCGGTACAGCAGGCGCCCGGCCCACGAGCCGTAAACCATGCTCTCCACCTCAAGGCGGTTTTTCACCAGCACGCGCAGCAACTCGGTCAGGTTCGGCGTAGTCCAATCGCCGGCAATGTAGCCCTCGGCAAAGCCGATGTCGCCCGATTTGAGTGCGGCCGCACACACCTTCCAGTTGTGCAGGACCAGGGTGGCATGCGGCAGGAGGTCGCTGCCAAAACGCTGCATGCTGCCATCGGGCAGCTGCACGGTCAGGCTGCCGTGGCGCAGGCGCTGCAGCAGTTTGAGGATGGTGCGGGCCGCCGCCGGGGTGCCGCGCGGGATGGAAAACAAGGGGGCTGTGGTGCTGTTCATTGTGGGCCTCGGGGGTCAGCGGGTGGTGAATGAAGTGGGCGCGGGGGGCTTGCCAAAGAACCGTACTTTCTTGACCAGCAGTTGCAGCGCCTGCCAGTGAATGCGCAGCACCACGCCCAGCGTCATGGCCGGGTGGCGCCACAGGGCGCGGCGCACGCTGTGGGGCGTCAGGGCTTCGAGCGTGCCGCTCACGCTGGTCTCGATCAGGGGGCCGCTGGCGTCATCAAAATCAATGCGCGCCACGGTGCGGCTGCGGTCCGGTGTGACCATGAAGCGAAAGCGGTAGCCGCCTTCCACCGGGCAAAACGGTGAGACATGAAACACCTTGACTGCGCGCTGCTCCACCCCAAAGCGAGGTGCGTCCAGCAGGTAGCAGTGGCGCTCGCCAAAGGTGTTGTTCACTTCCACCACGATGGCGCGCAGGCGACCGTCAGCTTGGTGGCAGTACCAGAAACTCACGGGTTTGAAGGTGAAGCCCAGCACGCGCGGGTAGCAATGCAGCCAGACCTCGCCGTCGGCGCCGTCCATGCCCTCGGCTTGCAGCAGCGCGTCCAGCCAGGCCAGGGCGCCGCCCTGCTCCGGGCCGCGTCCGTCGCCATGGTCGGCGTCAAAAAAACTCAGGGCGGCCAGGCGGTTGCGCGCCAGGTGGCCCGGGCCGTCGCGCTGCAGCGAGCGCATCGGCAGCATCAAAAAATAGGTGCCGTAGGTGAAGGCATGGCGCACCGGCTTGAGCCGCGTGTGGCGCACCTCGCCAAAACCTATCTGGGCCAGCGCGGGCGCGGCGGTGGGCACCAGTGGTGTGTTCATACGATGGGCAAGGCCGTTTTTGACAAGGCCGATGCCAACCGTGCCGCCACGTTCAGGCCGGACTTGAGCCCGTCTTCATGAAAACCATAACCGGTCCAGGCGCCGCAGAAATAGGTGTGGTGGTGGCCTTGCAAGGTATGCACCTGGCGCTGGGCGCGGATGGCGGCCACGTCAAATACCGGGTGCGCGTAATCAAACGTGCCATGCACGTGGCGGGCCTCAATCTCATGCAGCGGGTTGAGCGACACCACCACCGGCTGCTGGAAAGGCACCGGTTGCAGCAGGTTGATGAGGTAGTGCAGGCAGACCCGGGTGGACGCGGCGGGCTCGCCGCTCAACGGCGCTGCGCGCTCGTAGTTCCACGCCGCCCACGCGCGCCGCTGGCGCGGCAGCACGGCGGTGTCGGTGTGCAGCACGGCCCGGTTGGGCTGGTAGCGGATGGCGCCCAGCGTTTCGCGCTCCTGCGCCGAGGCATCCGCCAGCAGCGCCAGCGACTGGTCGGCGTGGCTGGCCAGCACCACTTTGTCAAAGCGCTCGGTCTGGCCGCACGAGGTGATCAGCACGCCCTGTGCATCGCGGGTGATGCGGTCCACCGGGCTGTTCAGGCGCTTGTCGGTGATAGGCGCGACGATTTTTTCCACGTACTGGCGCGCCCCCCCGGCGACGGTCCACCACTGCGGACGGTTGGTGACCTGGATCAGGCCGTGGTTGTGGCAGAAACGGACCATCGTGGCCACCGGGAATTGCAGCATCTGGTCGGTCGGGCAGCTCCAGATGCAGCCCAGCATGGGCAGCAAGTACCAGTCCCGGAATTCGTGGGTGAGCGCGTGATGGCGCAAAAAATCGGCCAGCGGCTGCATCAACTCGGCCTCGGCACCGCGCTCGGCAATGTCGGTGGCGATGCGGTTGAAGCGCAGCACGTCGCGCAGCATGGCCAGAAAGCGCGGGTTGGCCAGGTTGCTGCGCTGGGCAAACACCGTGTTCAGCGAGGAGCCGCTCCACTCCAGCGGGCCGCCCCGGCGCGCGCCCGGCACCTGCACGGAAAACGACATGTCCGAGGGCACGGTGGCCACCTCCAGTTGGGCCAACAGCTGGATGAGCTCGGGGTAGGTGCGCTCGTTGAACACCAGAAAACCGGTGTCCACGCCATGAGTCACGGGCCCGGACGGGCCGTCCAGCGTCATGTCCACGGTGTGGGTGTGGCCGCCAAAGTAACTGCCCGCCTCATACAGGGTGATGTCGGCCTGGCCTCGCAGCGTGTGGGCAACCGCCAGACCCGAGATGCCGGAGCCCACGATGGCCAGCTTCATGCGGCCTGGTTTCCAAAAGAAGAGGTATGGATATTCATGCGTTAAAACTTATCAGTAATTTTGTGACTGATTGGTAATTTAACATGTTGAACAGTTTTAAAACCACTCGCCCGGCGGGGTCTCTGAGTCCATTCAGGGCGTGGCGACGCCATCACCAGCGGGGCGGCCTTGCCGGTTGACAGAGATGTTGTCGCCCGGATCTGGCGACGCGTCTGCTACCAGGGACGGTCTGAGACGGGAATGCGGGTCAGCGCCAGCAGGCGTTCCAGGTTGAGTTGGACTTTGACGTCGCGGTGCGCCACGCCGCCGGCAATGCGAAATTCCGGCTTGCTGGTGTCGCGCACCATGATCTCCACCGTGGGCATGCCCGAGCGGTTGAGCACCACGGCGACCCGCGGCGTGGCGGTGTTGGCGCCGCGTTTGATGACCACGGCAATCTCCCCGCTGGCCAGCCGCACAAAAGAGCCGGGTGAGTAAATGCCCATGGCCTTGATCAACGAAGCGCCAGCTTCGTCGATCTGCTTGTTTTCATCAAAATAGCAGGCCTGCATGGCGCTGGACGGCGACCCCGGCATGCGCGAGGCTCGGGGTGCCAGGCGCGCAGCAAACGTGTCGGCACGCTGGATCAGACGGGCCATGCGCTGGCCCTCGGTGCGGGTGGCCAACGGGCCCGGTGTTTTGGCATGGTGCTCGCGCACGGCCTCCAGCCAGCGCGGGTCGGTGATGCCCAGTTGCTCCAGGATGCTGGCAGAGCGGTTGGCGTGCTGGTTGATTAACTCGCGCTGGGCCGGGCTGGGCATTTCTTTTTGCTGGGCCAGGCGGTCCTGCAGCTCGGTCATGCCGATGTTCATGGTGAGGGCCGCCTTGCACACCTTGGCCTGCAGCTCGGGCGGCCACTTCAGCACCTCCCGGGCGGCCAGGCTGCACATCACGCTCACCAGCATGGCGTGCGTGGCGCTGTACAGACGCACCTCGCTGCTGGAAATCTGAATGAGGGCAAACAGCGCACCATCCGGGTTGTCGTCCAGGTGGCGGTTCAATTCGACCTGCAGTTTGTCCAGCCGGGTGCGAAAACTCTCGGGGTGGGTGTCGCGCAACATGGCGTGGGTCTGGCCCTGCAGGTTCAGCCAGTCCGTCACACCGGCGTCTTCCGCCGTGCTGGGGGGGGGCATGTCCTCGGCCGACATCTCGGCGCCCGCAATCTGCCCCAGCGACCGGTCCTCGCGCACCAGGTGGTGCAGCTTGCCCACGTAGGCACGCCGATGCGCCTCGGACTCCGACACATCCACGAACAGCTTGCCACGCTGCTCGACGATCTGCTCCAGATAGCTCCGGTCGATGATGACAAAACCTTTGGGCGCGAGCAGAACGCCGCCTTTGTCCCGAAGTGAAAACGGAAGCGGCTGGCTGAGGCGAATGGAGTCGATGCTGACGGTAACGAGGTTCATGGAAGATGGAAATTATGCCAATGCACGATGGCAACGCGGTGAGCAAGCTTAAGCGATAACGTCCGCCTGCTAGCATCGAAGGCATGACCGACTTACCCTCTATTTCTGCGCTTTCCGACAAGATTTGCGGACGCGACGCCGTTCTGGCCCGGGTGGCCCAATTGCCCCGCCCGCTGGTATTCACCAATGGCGTGTTTGATGTGATGCACCGCGGCCACGTGATGTACCTGGCCCAGGCGCGTGCGCTGGGCGCCAGCCTGCTGGTGGCGCTGAACACCGACGCCTCGGCCAAACGGCAGGGCAAGGGCCCGGACCGCCCGCTCAACAACGAAGCCGACCGTGCCTTTGTCATGGCCGCGCTGGGTTCCACCAGTTTGGTGACCTGGTTTGATGAAGACACGCCGCTGGAGTTGATTGCGCAGGTCAAGCCCGATATTCTGGTCAAGGGCGGGGACTACGACATGGGCAAGCTGGCTGAGACGCGTGTGGTCGAGGCCTACGGTGGACGGGCGCTGGCGCTGCCATTTGTGGACGGTTATTCGACCACCGCCCTGGTGCAGAAGATTCGCCAGGGTTAAGTGCCAAATCGGGCTGTAGCCTAGGTAGAACGTGCGGGAACAGCTACTAATTTAATAGCATCTTCTGCAGCAACCAGTCCAGCGCCTGGACCAGCGCTGCCTCACTGGCCGGGGTCGCCACCGTCACCTCAAAATGCCCGGCGCCGGGCAGTTCCCACAGCCGGGCGGCGTCTCCGGCGGCCTGTGCTGTTTGCACGTAGTGACGCACGGATTCCACCGACACCGTGTCGTCCAGGTCGCCCTGGACCAAGGCTTGCGGCACGCCCAATGGCAGACGGCGCAGGGGTGATGCGTCGGCGTAGCGCTGTGGCATGTCGGCCGGGCTGCCGCCCAGCAGCAGGTCCACCGCGGCGTGGCAGCTGTCGGCCGGGCCGATGCGGTACTGGTCCAGATCGGTGATGGCCGCCAGGCCCAGCACGCCCGCCACCGGCAATGGATCGGGCACGTACAGCGGGCTGTTGGTGTCCAGCCGGGCGCGGCCCGCCAGCCACAGCGCGAGGTGCCCGCCTGCGGAATGCCCGGCTGTGACCACACGCTGCAAATTCAGGGGTGCGGTGACGGCCAGTTCGCGCAAGGCGTCCAGTGCGGCTCCGGCATCCCGCAGGGTGCCGGGCCAGCCACCGCCTTCGTCGCCCAGGCGCCGGTATTCAATCGTCCACGTGGCCCAACCGTGTGCCGTGAGCCAGGCCGCCAGGCGCGTGATGTAGGCCAGGTCGAACCGGTTGCGCCAGCAACCGCCATGGATGAGCACGACCACCGGGTGCGGTCCGCTGCCTTCCGGCAGGCGCAGTTCGCCAAACTGTTGTGGTGCGCTGCCATAAGCCGTGCTCACCACAGCGGGCGGCAAGGGCATGGCATCGAGCTGATCCCAGGTTAATGGGGATGGGGTTTCAGCGTGCATCAGGGCTTGTCCTGTGATGGCGGTTGGAAGAGGTCAGGTCACCGCGTGTTTCTGGTTGAACTCTGGCAACTTCCATTCGCCGCTTTCCAGCACCTGGCGCAAATGTTCCACGGCCTGCCACACATCGGCAAAGCCCACGTACAGCGGAGTAAAGCCAAACCGCAAAATGTCTTTGTGCACACCGCCGTCGCCGGCGCGGTAGTCGCCGATCACGCCGCGCGCAATCAGCGCCTGCACGATGGCGTAGGCGCCGGACGATTCACCGCCCAGCCCATGCTCGCGCGTCAGGCACACCTGCGAGCCGCGTTGGGCGTGCGCACGCGGGGTGGCCAGGCCCAGGCCATAACCGGCGCAACGCTGTTCCACCAGCGTGATGAACAGATCGGTGAGCGCCAGCGACTTGGTGCGCAAGGCCGCCATGCCGCCCAGCGCTTGCGCGGCGTCGAAGACGTTGAGCCCGCACTCCAGCGCGGCCATGCTGATGATCGGCTGTGTGCCGCACAGGTAGCGCGTGATGCCTGGGGCGGGCCGGTAGTCGGGCGTGAATTCAAACGGTGTGGCGTGGCCCCACCAGCCCGCCAGTGGTTGCCAGAAGCGTTCGGCATGTTTCGGGTTCACCCACACAAACGCCGGTGCGCCGGGGCCGCCGTTGAGGTACTTGTAGCCGCAGCCCACCGAGAAGTCGGCGCCGGCTGCTTTGAGCGCCACCGGCACGGCCCCGGCGCTGTGCGCCAGGTCCCAGACCGTGAGGGCGCCCGCGCGGTGGGCCAGTGCCGTGAGGGCGGCCATGTCGTGCATGGCGCCGGTGCGGTAGTTCACGTGGGTCAGCATCAGCACCGCCACCTCTGCCGTGAGGCTGGCGGCGATGTCGTCGGGCTCGACCAGTTGCAGCGTGTAGCCCCGTTCCTTGCACAGCGCCTCGGCAATGTAGAGGTCGGTCGGGAAATTGCTGCGCTCGCTCACGATGACGCGGCGCTGCGGCGCCTCCTGCGCGGCCAGGCTGAGCGCCGCGCTGAGCACCTTGAACAGGTTGATGGACGTGCTGTCGGTGGCCACCACCTCGCCCGCGTCCGCGCCAATCAGGGTGGCGATTTTGTCGCCCAGGCGCTGCGGCAGGTTGAACCAGCCCGCGCTGTTCCACGAGCGGATCAGGTCCTGGCCCCATTCCTTTGTGACGACCTCGGCCACGCGCGCCGCCGCCGTTTTGGGCAGCACGCCCAGCGAGTTGCCGTCCAGGTAGATCACGCCGTCGGGCAGGCTGAAGTGGTCGCGCAGTGCGCGCAAGGGGTCTTGCGCGTCAAGGTGCTGGCAGTCGGGGAGTGTTGTCATGGTTTGAATGGTGTCGGTGGGCCTGGCGGTGTCAATCGTTGGGTAGCGCATCGAATCTTAATGTGATTTATGAAAAATAGCCTCGTAACCGCCGTGGTTCGTGCGCATGTAGCTACTTATTTCATAGCGCTTTTGAGTTGCTAATCCTCACCCGTTGAGGGGGGCGCTCACCAAAGGTTGCCGGTCATTTTTAATCGCCCCATGAATGCCACAATGCGTTCGACAGCGTATGCGTATAAGGATACTGAATGAAGGGCCCACATGATTGATTCCGCTACATTGGCTTGCGCCGTGGAGACACTGGTCAAAGCCGCGCCCAAGGCTGAACAAATCCTGCTGTTTGGCTCCTATGCGCGCGGCCAAGCCCATGAGGATTCGGACCTTGACTTTTTGGTCATTGAGCCGACGGTGGAAAATCGGGCCCGCGAAATGATTCGCCTGCGCCGCGCTTTGCGCCCACTGCGTGTGCCTGTCGATGTTCTTGTGTATTCGCGCTCAGAAGTCAATCAGTGGGGTCAGCAACCCGGTACTGCACTGTATTGGGCGTTGCGTGAAGGTCGGGTCGTTCATGGTTGACCCTCTTGTCCACAAGCCGGTGTATGCGCTGTTGCTGAGTGCCGCCGCGCAAGATCTGGCTGCCTGTGAGGTGCTTGCCGCCAATATTGGCATTGGGGATGCCATGGTCGGCTTTCATGCGCAACAAGCGGTTGAAAAATCGCTCAAGGCGGTGCTCAGTGCCAACATGATCGAGTTTCGCCGTACGCATGACCTTGTCTCATTGTTGGACCTGCTACAAGATCACAAGCTCGCCGCCCCGCCTGAGGCGGATTGGCTGGATGAACTCAATCCCTATGCTGTTGAAGCGCGCTACGGAACGCGACCCTGAAGGGCTTGACCGCAGCCGGGCGCTGCAGGCCGCCAGGCAGGTGCTTGACTGGGCCCGGCGTGAAGCCAGCATGGTACGTGGTGTTGAATGATCAAAGCGGGGTTGGCAAATCCCTTGAATTCACCCCTGTGGCGCCCGCCCACGCAGCCGCGCCACACCCCGCTTGATCAGGTGCTCCAGGTCGTCCATCACGGTGAACACCGAGGGGATCACCAGCAGGCTCAGCAGGGTTGAGGTCATCAGCCCGCCAATCACGGCCACAGCCATTGGGCTTCTGAAGCTGCTGTCCGCTGCGCCCCAGCCCACCGCCAGCGGCACCATGCCGGCGCCCATCGCCAGCGTCGTCATGACAATCGGGCGGGCCCGCTTGTGGCAGGCGTCCAGCAGCGCATCGAAGCGGTTCAGGCCATGGTCACGGCGCGCCACGATGGCGTACTCCACCAGCAGAATCGAATTTTTGGTGGCAATGCCCATGAGCATGATCAAGCCGATGAGCGAGGGCATGGAGAAGCTCTTGTCCGCCAGCAGCAGCGCCACAAAGGCGCCCCCCAGCGACAAAGGCAGGGCCGCCAGAATGGTGAACGGGTGCAGAAAGTCCTTGAACAGCAAAACGAGCACGATGTAGATGCACAGCACGCCGGTCAGCATCGCCAGCCCAAAACTGGCAAACAGTTCGCCCATGACTTCGGCATCGCCCAGGGTGAGTTGCTTAACGCCAGCGGGCAGGTTGGCCACGCTGGGCAGCTTCTCCACCGCCGCGGCCACATCACCCAGAGGCGCGCCGGACAGCTCCACTTCGAAGTTCACATTGCGGCTGCGGTTGAGGCGGTCAATCACGGCGGGGCCACCGGCCATCTCCAGCGTGGCGACCTGGCTCAGCATGACCGGGCCCTTGACGCCGGGCACCGCCAGGCGCCCCAGCACCTCCAGGTCTTGCCGGGCGGCGTCGGCCAGTTTCACCACAATGGGCACCTGGCGCTGGCTCAGGTTGAGCTTGGCGAGCGACGTGTCGTAGTCGCCCACGGTGGCAATGCGCAGGGTCTCGCCAATCGAACTGCTGGTCACGCCCAGGTCCGCGGCGCGGGCAAAGTCGGGTCGCACGGCGATCTCGGAGCGGATCAGGCTGGCGCTCGATGTGATGCTGCCCAGGCCGGGGATGGTGCGCAGGTCTTTCTCCACGGCCGCAGCGGCTGCGGCCAGGGCCTGCGGGTCTTCACCGGTGAGCACCAGCTGGTATTTTTCACCGGAGCCGCCCAGGCCCACCTTGCTGCGCACACCGGGCAGCTCGGTCATGGCAGCGCGGATGTTGTTCTCGATGCCCTGCTTGCGGGGGCGCTGGCCGCGCTCGGTGAGCAGCACGGTCAAGGTGGCTTTGCGCACTTCGGCCGTCCCGGCCGGGGCAAACGGGTCGGCACCGGCCGCGCCGCCGCCAATGGTGGTGTAGATGCTCTTGATGTGCTCAACCTTGCCCAGCAACTGGCGCGCGGCCTCGGCGGCCTCGCGGGTTTGTGCCAGCGTGGAGCCGGGCGGCAACTCCAGGTACACCTGCGTTTGCGAGTTGTCGTCCGGCGGAATAAAGCCGGTGGGCAGGAGCGGAATCAGCAGGATGGAGCCGGCAAAAAAGGCCCCGGCCAAGCCCATGGTGATCCAGCGGTGGCTCAGCGCCCAGTGGCTTAGCTTCATGTAGCGGCCCATCCAGAACGGCTCGGTGTGCGCGCGCGGGCTGCGCTTCATTACATAGGCGGCCATCATGGGGGTGAGCGCGCGCGCCACCACCAGCGAGGCAAACACGGCGAGTGCGGCGGTCCAGCCAAACTGCTTGAAGAATTTGCCCGGGATGCCTGCCATGAAGGCCGTGGGCAGGAACACCGCAATCAGCGTGAACGTGGTGGCCACCACGGCCAGGCCAATTTCGTCAGCGGCCTCCATCGCGGCCTGGTAGGGCGTCTTGCCCATGTTCAGGTGGCGTTCGATGTTTTCGACTTCGACAATCGCATCGTCCACCAGCACGCCGATCACCAGCGAGAGCGCCAGCAGCGTCACCGTGTTGATGGAAAAGCCCAGGTACGCCATGCCAATGAAGGCGGGAATGGCCGACAAGGGCAGGGCCACGGCCGACACCAGCGTGGAGCGCCAGTTGCGCAGAAACAGCCACACCACGATGACGGCCAGAATCGCGCCCTCGTAGAGCATGGTCATGGACGCATCAAACTCCTCGGCCACCGGCTGCACAAAGTCAAAGGCCTGGGTCAACTCGATGTCCGGGTGTTCGGTTTTGAGTTGGGCCAGGGCCACCTGCACGGCAGCGCCGACCTCGACCTCGCTGGCGCCCTTGCTGCGGGTGATCTCAAAACCCACCACGGGCACGCCATTGAGCAGGGCCAACGCGCGGGGCTCGGCCACCGTGTCCTTGACGGAGGCCACTTCGTCCAGGCGCACGCGCTGGCCGTTGCTAAGCGTCAGCTCCAGCTTGGCCAACTCCTGCACCGTCTTGACCGTGGCGATGGTGCGCATGGGCTGCTCGCTGCCGCCCACATCCGCGCGGCCACCGGCGCTCTCGGTTTGCACCTGGCGCAACTGGCGTGACACATCGGCCGCGGTGGCGCCCAGCGATTGCAGTTTGAGGGGGTCCAGCGCCACCTCCACCTGGCGGTTCACACCGCCCACCCGTACCACCGAGCCCACGCCCTTGACGCCCAGCAGGCGGCGCGCCACGGTGTTGTCCACAAACCAGCTCAGGGCCTCATCGTCCATCCGGGGGGAGCGAATGGTGAGCGCCAGAATGGGCGCGCCTGACAGATTCACCTTGCTCACCACCGGGTCGCGCACATCGCTGGGCAGGTCGCTGCGCACGCCTTGCACGGCGCTGCGCACATCGTCCACCGCTTCCTGGGTGGCTTTCTCCAGCCGGAATTCGGCCGTGACGGTGACGCCGCCGTCCTGCACCTTGGTGTAGATGTTTTTCAGACCCTGCAGGGGCGCAATGGCGTTTTCCAGCTTGCGGGCGACTTCGGTCTCCAGCTGGGCCGGGGCGGCCCCGGGCAGGGAGGCCGACACGGTGACGGTGGGCAATTCGAGGTCAGGAAACTGCTGCACCTTCATGGAGTTGAAGGCCAGCAGGCCGGCAAAGGTCAGCATCACAAAGAGCATGACCGCCGGGATCGGGTTTTTGATGGACCACGCGGAGACATTCATGGGGTTTGCTCCTTATTTTGTAGCTGATGCCGAACGATGGGCGGGGGCTGCAGTCGTATTTGGCTTCAAAGCGTCAACCACCTTGACCAAATCACCGTCGCTCAGGAAGCTGCCGCCGCTGGCCACCAGTTGGTCCTGGGGCGTCACGCCGTTCTGGATTTCAATCTGGTCGCCCACCACGCGGCCGGTTTGCACCTTGACCTGGCTGACCCGGTGGTCGGCGCCCACCCGGTAGGCGTAGCTGAAGCCATCGCGCACCACCACGGCGGTTTGCGGCACGGTCAAGGCGCCGGAGCTTCCCAGTTCAAACTCGCCGCGCGCATACATGCCGGGTTTGAAGCTGGCGCCGCTGCCCGCCAGGTCCACATACACCAGCCCGTTGCGGGTGGCGGTGTCCACGGTCGGTGCCAGCATGCGCACCTTGCCCTTCACTTGCGCGCCACCGGGCGCTGTCACCAGCACGCCGGTGCCGGGGGTGATGCGGGCAATCTCGGCCGACGTCACCTCACCCCGCCACTCCAGGCGGCCCTGGCGGATGAGTTTGAACATCTCGGTGCCGGCGCCCACCACGCTGCCCACGGTCGCCAGGCGGGCCGAGATGATGCCGCTATCCGGTGCCACCAGCCGGGTGTTTTTCAGACGCAGCAGCTGCGCATCCAGCTGGGCTTTGGCGGACGCGACACGGGCCTTGCCGGTTTGCTCCTGCGTCAGGTACTGGTTGACCTGCTGGGCGCTGATGGCGCCGCTGCCCTGCACCGCACGGGCGCGGTCGGCGTTGGCCGCGGCTTCGGCGGCGTTGGCTTGCGCCTCGGCCACGGCGGCGCGGGCCAGGGCCACATCGGCCTGCACACTCTCGGCGGCAAAGGTGGCCAGCAGCTGGCCGCGCTTCACGCGGTCGCCCACGCTGGCGTGCAACTCGGCCACGCGCAGGCCGTTGGCCTCGGCCCCCACACTGGCCTCCTGCCAGGCGGCCACGCTGCCATTGGCGGCCAGCTTGATGATGAGTTGGCTGCTTTTGGGCTGGGTCAGGGCCACGGTGAGGGCGGGTTTGGCGGCCGGTTTGGCCGCATCGGCCGCCTCGCTGCGGGTGGCCACCAGGCCCAGGGCGGCCAGCGTCAACACGCTGGCCGCGATGAGGCCCAGCGTGACGGGCTTGAACGGCAAGCCGCCCAACAAGTGATGGAGGGGGGCAAGGGCGTGGGGCTGGATGGATGGGTTCATGAGGGTCTCGCGTCGCATCAAAAAATGGAGTTCGGTGGGGGTCAATCAGCGGGCATGGGCCATCGTGGTGACGGCATCGGGCTCAAAGCCGCCGCCCAGGGCGCGGTACAGCGCCACCCAGGCGCGGTTGCGTTCCAGGCCCAGTGACAACTGGGCGGATTCGGAGGCCAGCGCGTTGCGGCGCGCGTCCTCCAGCTCAATCAGGCTGGCCAAGCCCTGGCCAAAGCGTGACTGGGTGGCGGCCAGTGTTTCGGCATACCCCTGGGTCGACACCTGGGCGTCCTGCGTGCGGGCCTCGGTGCTTTGCAAGGTGACCAGCGCTTCTTCGACCTCGCGCACGGCCTGGCGGACCTTGCCCTGGTAGACCACCACGGCCGACTGGTAGTTGGCCTCGGCCGACTTCACGGCCGCGACTCGCTGGCCACCGTCAAACAGGGGCAGGCTCAGGGCCAACGGGCCGAAGGACCAGGTCGACAGGTTCTGGTCGGCCCCGCCACTGCTGACCCGCAGCGCGCCAATCGAGCCGTTGAGGCTCAGGCGCGGCAAGCGCTGGGCCTTGGCACTGCCCACCTGGGCACTGGCCACCACCACATCACGCTCGGCGGCAAACACATCAGGCCGTTGGGCAATGGTTTGCGCGGGCACGCTTGCTATTAAAAAAGGAGCTGCTTGCGCGCGTCCTGTCTGGGCTAGAGCCAGTTTTTGCTTCAAAACCGGTTCTGACAGCGCCGTCAATGCCACCAGCCCTTTGGTGGCGATATCGCACTGGGCGCTTTGCTGGGTGGCACGGCTTTGGGCGTCGGCGGCACTGGCACGGGCCATGGCCGCGAACGAGGGGGCCAGAAACCCGACGCTGGCGTTGATGCCCGTCAGACGCGCGGTCTCCCTGCGTGAGGCAGCATCGCGCTGGGCCAGGGCGAGCAGCTGCTCGCAGGTCGAGAGGCTGTAATACAGGTTGGCCACTTCGGCGGCGACCGACACGCGGGCATCGTGCCACTGGGCCTGGGTGCCTTCGAGGTTGGCCAGCGCGGCGTTGCTGACGGCGCGGTTGGCGCCCACCAGGTCCAGCTCCCACGCGGCCTGCAGGCCGGCCTGGGTGGTGGTGGCGACCGGCGTTGCGGGCTGGCTCACCCCGCGGCTGGCGCTGGCCTGGGCGCCCACGTTGGGCAGCAGCGCCGATCGGGCCAGCACCTGGTTGGCGCGGGCGGCTTCAATGCGCGCCAGCGACTGGGCCACTGAAGGGCTGACGCCCTGTGCCGCGGTGATGAGTTCCACCAGCAGCGGGTCCCCTTGTTGCTGCCACCACTGGGCCAGGGAACCCACGGTGCCGTGGTGCGGCAGCGGCGCCTGCCAGGCCGGTGCGACGGAGGCGTCCACCCGGGTCGGGGGCATCAGAGCGGCGCAGGCGCCCAGCAGCAGCACCGCGGCCAGAGGAGTGAGTTTGCGCAAGGATTTCAACATCATGGAGACGACTCAAGTAAGTGGCTTAGAAAAAACGGGCGCCGCGCCTGCCAGCGCAGCCCGGCGCTGGCCCTCGGCCTGCACCATTGCCATGGCATAGGTCACCAGGCGCTCGCCATAGACATCGAGCGCTTCGTGGGAGGCGACCAGCTGGGGCCGGATGGCTGAAAACACATCACCTGCCACATGCAGCATCATGCCCAGCCCGGCAATGCTGAAGCACAGGCGGTGGATATCGTCGTCCGGCTCGGTGACCTGCAGATGACGGCACACCACGCCCACCAGGGCCATGTGTGCGGGCTTGATGTGGGTGTCAATTTCCTCTTGCCACACGCCGGTGGGTTCCAGCATTTCCCTGAAATGCAGCTTCATGCACTGCTGCATCAGGTCGCCCTGTTTGAGGGGCTCGACAAAGCCGCGCAGTACGCCGCTCAGGGCTTCTGGCAGGGTGAGGCCGGCACCGTCGAAGTCGCTGGGCTGGATATCCGGGTTGCACCGCGGGTCGACCCAGACGGCCCGGTACAGGCCCGCCTTGTCGCCAAAGTAGTAGCTGATGGACGCAATGTTCACCTTGGCCGCCTGGGCGATCTCTCGGGTGGAGGTTTTGGCGAAGCCTTTATCGGCGAACAAGGCCAGGGCCGCTTCCAGCAAGCGCTTGCGCGCCTCCTGGCCGTCGCTGCGCAGCGTCTTGCCGGGCGGGGTGTGGGAAAGAACGGTCGACATGCGCAGGATTCTAGCCAGTTAAAACAAACGATTGATTTAACTAGACCCATGTCCCGCAGGTCAGCCCGTGTTTGTCGCGCGGTCAAACACCGTGTGCCACAGCGCCAGCACCGCCTCGCGCTCTGCCTGCAGTTCAGGCAGGACCACCTGCGTGGGCTCTTCGTTCAGCCGGGCCTGGTGCTGCACCCGGCGCATGGCGCGGTAGGCGCTGGCCGCCGCGTGACCCACGCCGGCCGGCAGCAGCCCGGCCTGATCAGCCCGCTCCAGCAGGGCGATGTTGCCGGCGTTGTCGGTCAGTTCCGGGTGTTGTGCCGCGTTGGCCAGAATCAGGTACTGCATGACAAACTCGACATCGATCATGCCGCCCGGGCTGTGCTTGACGTCGAACTGATCACCTTTCACCGGGTGGGCGCTGCGCACCTTGTTGCGCATGGCGGTGATTTCAACCTTCAGGGCCTCGGGGTCGCGCGGCGCGGCAATCACGGCCTTGCGGATCGCGTCAAAACGCTGGCGCAACGCATCGTCCCCCAGCACAAAACGTGCCCGCGTCATGGCCTGGTGCTCCCAGGTCCAGGCGGTATTCGATCCGCGCTGTTGCTGGTAGTTGGCGTAGGCGTCAAAGCTGGTGATCAGCAGGCCGGAGTTGCCGTTGGGGCGCAGGGCGGTGTCGATTTCATACAGATCGCCCTCGCCAGTCTTGACCGTGAGCCAGTTGATGAGCTTGCGCACCAAGGCGGCATAGACCTCGGGGGCGCGTTCGTCGTCGTCCGAATAAACAAACACAATGTCCAGGTCGCTGCCGTAGCCCAACTCCTTGCCGCCGAGCTTGCCGTAGGCAATGATGGCAAATTGGGGGGTCTCGCGGTGCCGGCTTTTCAAGCGGTCCCAGCACCAGCGGGTGGTGATGCGCAAGACCGCTTCGGCCAGCGAGCTCAGGTCGTCGGCGACCTGTTCGACGGTGAGTTTGCCTTCCACGTCGCGCGCCAGGGTCCGGAACACCTCGGCATGGTGGGCGCGGCGCAGCAGGTTGAGCAGGGCTTCGTCGTCATCTTCGCCAGTGCCTGCCAGCGACGCCCGGCGGTGGTCCAGTTCCTGCTCGAAGTCGGGCGCGCTGAAGCGCTCGTCGAGCATGTCCACACTGGCCAGTTCGTCAATCACACCCGGGTGCAGCAGCAGGTAGCGCGCGGGCCAGCGCGCTGCGCCCAAGAGGCGCAGCAGGCGCTCGTGCACATTGGGGCGCTCCAACAACATGGCCAGGTAGCTTTCCCGGCGCAGCAGGGGCTCAATCCAGTCGGCAATGCGCACGGCGGACTCTTCGGTCACTTTGCCTTCACGCACCCATTGCGCCGTGCGGGCGACCAGGCGCACCAGCCGGGCCAGCGATTCTTCCCGCAAGGCGCGCACCCGCGGGTGGTCGCGCCAGACGGTGACCCGGGCTCTGAAAGTCGGCGGCAGCAGCTCCAGCAGCTCGTCAAAACCGGGTGTGGCTGCGGCGGCCTTGCCCCCTTTGCAACCTTTGCAACTTTTCTCGGCACCACCGCCCAGCAGGGCATCGAACTCCTGGGCGACCAGCTCGCGGTGGGCGTCGAGCTGGTGCAGCAGCTGGCAGGCGTTCTCATAGCCCAGGGTACTGGCGATCCACTCCAGGTCAGGGTCCTGCGTGGGCAGCACATGGGTCTGGTGGTCGTCCAGGTACTGGATGCGGTGCTCCACCCGGCGCAAAAAGTCATAGGCCTGGGCCAGTGCTTCGGCGGTTGTTTGCGACATCAGGCCAGCCTTGGCCAGCCGCGGCAGGGCGCTGAGTGTAGGGCGCGTGCGCAACTCGGGAAACTGCCCGCCGCGTACCACTTGCAGCAGTTGCACGGTGAATTCAATCTCGCGAATGCCGCCACGCGACAGCTTGACGTCGTTGGCCCGCTCCGGGTGCCCGGTGCTGCGTTTGCTCGCATGCTCGCGAATTTGCCGGTGCAGGATGCGCAGCGAGTCAAACACGTTGTAGTCCAGGTAACGCCGGAAGACAAATGGAATCACCACACTGCGCAGGCTTTGGGCCGAGCCGTCGGCCTCGCAGCCCAGGCGGGCCACGACCCGGCTCTTGAGCCAGGCAAAACGTTCCCATTCGCGGCCCTGCACATGCAGGTATTCCTCCAGCGCGCCGAGTGACACGGCGGGCGGACCCGAGTTGCCGTTGGGGCGCAGCGCCAAGTCCACCCGGAAGACAAAGCCGTGTTCGGTGGTGTCGCCAATCAGGCTGTAGATGGCTTTCACGGCCTTGCCGAAATACTCCTGGTTGGAGAGGCGGCCGCGCCCGGCGGCGTCACCTGCGGTGTCGCCGTCCTGGTCGTAGATGTAAATCAGGTCGATGTCGCTTGACACATTGAGTTCGCGTGCCCCCAGCTTGCCCATGCCCACTACCCAAAGCCGGGCACGCTCGCCCGTGGGGCTGACCGGCCTGCCGTGGGCCTCGTCCAGCAGCTGCTGGACCTCGTCGCAGGCGCGTTGCAAGGCAAATTCGGCCAGGTCGGTCATGGCTTGGGTCACCTCGCGCAATGAGGCGTGTTCCTCGCAGTCCAGGCACAGCAGGCGTTCCAGCACCAGCTGGCGCGTGGTGCGCAGGGCGCTTGCTGTGTCATTGCCTGCCGCTTTCAGGGCCGAAAAGGCCTGGGTCATCGTGGCTTGATCGGGGATGCCCGGGGGCAATAAGTGCAGTTGGGTTTCGTACCTGCGCCGAACGCGTTGTGCAAAACGCGAGTGGGATGACAAAGCGTGGCGGGTCATAATTCCAGACATATTTTCAAGTTAACAATGATCGACTTGTCGTCCGCGCCCTCATCCCTGCTTAAAACACTGTCAACCGTTGCCCGCTGGTCTCTTGGGATCGTTGTGGTGGCGTGGTTTTGTCTTGCGGTGGTCTGGGGGACGCTGCACTGGCTGATTGTGCCGCGAATCAGTGAATTTCGCCCGCAGCTGGAAGTCCGCGCCGCGCAGGTGCTGGGCGTGCCGGTGCGCATTGGGGCGATTGCCGCGTATTCGACCGGCATGATCCCGTCGTTTGAGTTCACTGATGTCCAGTTGTTTGACCCTCAGGGGCGTGAGGCCTTGCGGCTGCCGCGCGTGCTCGCCGCCTTGTCCCCGCGGTCCCTCTGGCATCTCGGGTTTGAGCAGCTTTATATTGACCGGCCGGAACTCAGTATCCGGCGCGCCCGGGACGGAAAAATACGGGTGGCCGGTCTCGATTTTTCCAACAATGGCGGCTCGGGCCAGGATGCGGCCGACTGGTTTTTCTCCCAGATCGAGTTTGCCATCCACGACGGCACCATTGAATGGACTGACGAACTGCGGGCCGCACCCCCACTGGCGCTCAAACAGGTGGAACTGGTCATGCGCAACCGGCTGCGCCGCCATGACCTGCGTCTGGATGCCACACCGCCTGCCAATTGGGGGGACCGGTTCACGGTGATGGGCCGCTTCCAGCAGCCCCTGCTGTCACGCCACAACGGCCGGTGGCAGGACTGGGAGGGCCAGCTCCATGCCGCTTTTGACCGGGTGGATCTGTCCGAGTTGCGACGCCATGCCGATGTCGGCATGGACTTGCGCGAGGGCAATGGCGCGGTCAGGGCCTGGGTCGACGTCAGCCGCGGCGCGGTGGTCGGCGCCGTGGCCGATGTGGCCCTGGCCGAGGTGAGCGTGACCCTGGGTGCGGACTTGCAGGCGCTGGAGTTGCGGTCCATTCTGGGGCGCCTGGGCGGGCGTGTTCTGGCGAACGGTTTTGAGTTTTCGACCCAGGGGCTGCAGTTTGACACCCGTGACGGCCTGCGCTGGCCGGGTGGCAACGTGAGCGCGATGTACATGGGGGCGGAGGGCAAAATCGCCGCCCGTGGCGAGTTCAAGGCCGACCGGCTGGACCTGGCCGCCCTGTCCCAGATTGCCAACCGTCTGCCGATTGATCCGGCCACCCGTGCCGCCCTGCAGACCTACGCGCCCAAGGGGCTGGTCGACCGGATCCAGGCCCAGTGGCAAGGGCCGCCCAGCGCGGTCAGCAGCTATGACGTCAAAGGCCATGTGAGCCAGCTTGAACTGGCCGCGCAGGTCGCCCCCCCCCCGGCGCCCGTGGCGTCCGGCGCGGCTGCGCCCCTGGTGGCCATGGGGATTCCCGGCATTCGGGGCGCCAGCGTGGAGTTTGATTTCAACCAGTCCGCAGGCAAGGCGGGCATCAGCCTGGCCAGCGGCAGCGTGGATTTGCCCGGCGTGTTTGAAGACACCGTGATTCCGTTTACGCAGTTGACCGCGGATGCCAAGTGGCAGATCAACGGGGCGCATTGGGCGGTGCAGTTGCCCAACGTCAAGTTCAGCAACGCGGATACGCAGGGCACGGCGCAGGTCAAATGGGAGACCAGCGACCCGCTCAAGTCCAAAACCCGTTCGCGCTTTCCGGGAGTGCTGGACCTGCAAGGCACCTTGAGCCAGGGTGACGGAACGCGCATTCACCGCTACCTGCCCTCGGTCATTCAAAAATCGGTGCGTGATTACGTGCGTGACGCCGTGGTCGCGGGCACGGTCAGCGGCGTCAAGTTCAAGGTCAAGGGCGATTTGTACAACATGCCTTTCACCGACCCGAAGCTGGGCGAGTTCCGGATTTCTGCCGATGTGCAGAACGCCACTTACGCCTATGTGCCGCGTAGCATCCAGCCCGCCGATGCCCTGCCCTGGCCGGTTTTGAGTCAACTCAATGGTGAGCTGGTGATTGACCGCATGCAACTGCAGATCAGGGGCGCACGCGCCAAAATGGGTTTTGCGGCCGGTGTGCCGAGCGTGCAGATCAGCAAGGTCGAAGCCCTGATTCCTGATCTTGACCACGCTGTCGTGACCGTCACGGCGGACGCGCGTGGCGCGCTTGGGGATGCGCTGGGCATTGTCAATGGCTCGCCGCTGGGGCCCATGACCGGGCGGGCGCTGGCCCGTGCCGTGGCGACGGGGGCGGCCGACTACAAGTTGAAACTGGGGCTGCCGATCTCAAACATTGACAAATCCACCGTGCAGGGCAGCGTCACGCTGGGCAACAACGACATTCAGATCTCCCCCGATGCACCGCGCTTGAGCCGGGCCCGCGGGGTGGTCAATTTTTCTGAAAGTGGTTTCTCCGTGGTGGGTGGGCAGGCGCAAATGCTGGGCGGCGATACCCGCCTGGAAGGCGGTATGGTGTCGACCGCGGCGAGTCTGGCCGCCCGCGCGGTGCCCCCGACTGTGATCCGTATCAACGGCACGGCCACGGCCGACGGTCTGCGCCAGGCCAAAGAGTTGGGTTTTGTGGCGCGCCTGGCGCAGCAGGCTAGCGGCAGTGCGGCGTATTCGGCCGTGTTGGGGTTTCGTCAGGGCGAGCCTGAGCTGATGGTCACCAGCAGTTTGCAGGGCATGGCCTTGAGCCTGCCGGCCCCCTTGAACAAGAGCGCCGAGTCGGTGCTCCCCTTGCGCCTGGAGACGGCCCTGGTGCGCGAATCCCTGGTGCCGGGGAGCAACGGCAAGTTGAACCTGAAAGACCAGTTGACGCTCGATGTCGGGCGCATTGGCTCGCTCGTGTATGTCCGTGACCTGTCCGGACCCGAGCAGCGCGTGGTGCGCGGCAGTATTGCGGTGGGCCTCACCGGTTCTGAATCAGCGCCGTTGCCTGAGGAGGGGGTGGTCGCCAATATCAATCTCAATGCGCTGGACCTGGATGTCTGGAGTACCGTGCTGTCACAGGTGGCGGGCACACCGCTGGCGCCGGTGGCCAACGGCGCCGTCAATGCCAGCAACGCACAGGGCTATTTGCCTACCAGCGTGGCGGTGCGGGCCCGTGAGTTGACGCTGGGGGGGCGCAAGCTCAATAACGTGGTGGTCGGTGGCTCGCGCGAGGGGCTGCTGTGGCGGATCAATCTGGACGCCAGCGAACTCAATGGCTATGTCGAATACCGCCAGCCGTCCGGTCCTGGCGAAGGCCGTGTTTATGCGCGCCTGGCGCGCCTGACCATCGCACCCGGAGCCGCCTCTGACGTGGAGGCACTGCTCAACGAACAGCCCGCGAGCATTCCCGCGCTGGACATTGTGGTGGACGACTTTGAGCTGCGCGGAAAACGCCTGGGCCGGGTCGAAATCGAGGCCATCAACCGGGGCTCGGGTGGGCTTGCGCGCGAGGGTGGCACACGCGAGTGGCGCCTCAACAAGTTCAACATGATCACGCCCGAGGCGGTGCTGACTGCCACAGGCAATTGGGCCACCCTCAATGCGCAGAATGGGGTGGCGCCGGGTCGACGCCGCACGGTGATGAATTTCAAACTCGACATTGCCGATGGCGGTGCCCTGTTGGCGCGCCTGGGCATGAAGGACGTGGTGCGCCGCGGGCGCGGCAAGATGGAGGGACAGGTGGGATGGATTGGCTCCCCCTTCACGCTGGATTACCCCTCCATGGCGGGGGCCTTTGCGGTCAATGTGGAGACGGGCCAGTTTTTAAAGGCGGACCCCGGTATTGCCAAGTTGCTGGGGGTCTTGAGCCTGCAGTCGTTGCCGCGTCGTCTGACGCTGGATTTTCGGGATGTATTCAGTGAAGGTTTTGCCTTTGATTTTCTGCGCGGTGATGTCACGATCGAACAAGGCATTGCCAAAACCAACAACCTGCAGATGAAGGGCGTGAACGCCGCCGTGCTGATGGAGGGGCGGGCTGACATTGCCAGGGAAACACAGGACATCAAGGTGGTGGTGGTGCCGGAAATCAATGCGGGGACGGCCTCCCTGATTGCCTCCGTCATCAACCCGGCCGTGGGTTTGGGAACCTTTTTGGCGCAGCTGTTTTTGCAGCGGCCCCTGAGCGAAGCGGCCACCCAGGAATTTCACATTGACGGGGCCTGGGCGGATCCCAAAATCACGAAAGTCGTGCGGTGAAAATCGTCTCCAGCCCGGCGGTGCTGCCCTCGGTGCTTCAGCGCCGCACGCTCTGGATCTCCCTGGTGTTGCTGGTGGTGGCCTTGCTGGCCATGCTGGTCTGGCTGGCTGGCCGGTACGAAGCAAGCCAGGTGCAGGACCGGGTGGAGCGGGATGCGGCTGAAGCGGTGGGCGATATTCGTGCAGCGCTGCTGCGCAATGTACAAAGCCTGCAGGCGCTTCAATACAGTGACCCGTCGCCCAACGCCTGGGCCATTGACGCCGCGGCGTTCCTGCGTGAGCACCGCGAACTTGTGCGCGTGGAATGGCGCAACAATGCCCTGCAAACGCAGGCGCAGGTGGACAGCCCTTTTCGCTCGCCGGTGTTTGACCACATGGGCCGAAGCAACACGCAGTCCGACCTGTTGCTGGCCTGTGCAACCGCCCGACGGTTCAATGGCCCGGTTTACGCCAGTACCTATTTTTTGCCCCTGATCGATGGCACAGGTGTGGAGCTCATGGAGTTGTGCTTCCCTTTGGACCGCGGTGGCAAACCCATGGGTTTTCTGGTAGCCACCTACGCCTTGCAGGACGTGCTCGATGTGCTGGTGGCGCGCAACACGACGCGCAATTACGAGGTTTCCTTTACCGAAGGGGACGGCACCCGCCTGGCGATGCGTGGCACAGCCCGCCGGGGTAGCCGTATCTTCACGGCCCAGCATCTGCTGGACTTGCCGGGCATGTCGCTGGTGCTGCGTATGGACAGCTGGCGCTCGGCGCCGGACTTGTTTCCCAACGTGCTCACGGCCTTGGTCACGGCCACGTCCATTGCCCTGGTGTCGGTCCTGGCCTTGCTGGGCAAGGACATGCGCCGCCGACTCAAGGCGGAGCGCGATCTGGCCGATGCGCTGGCGTTTCGCAAGGCGATGGAGGACTCGCTGGTCACGGGCCTGCGGGCGCGCGATTTGCAGGGCCACATCACCTACGTCAACCCGGCGTTTTGCCAGATGGTGGGGTTCTCGGCTGATGAGTTGATCGGGCACAGCCTGCCCGCGCCTTACTGGCCGCCCGAGTTTGTCGACGAATATCAGCAACGCCAGGCCATCCGGCTGGCGGGCAACCTGCCACCGCGCGAGGGTTTTGAGTCGGTGTTCATGCGCAAGGACGGCAGCCGTTTTCCGGTGCTCATCATTGAAGCGCCCCTGATCAACGCCCAGGGGACCCAAACCGGCTGGATGAGCGCTTTTCTTGACATCAGCGAGCAACGCCGGGTGGAAGCGCTCTCCCGCACCAGCCAGGAGCGCCTTCAGGCCACCGCCCGGCTGGCCACGGTGGGGGAAATGGCGTCCTTGCTGAGCCATGAGTTGAACCAGCCGCTGGCTGCAATCTCCAGCTACGCCACCGGGTCAATCAACCTGCTGCAGGCGGGGCCAGGGGCTTATGTCGAGTTCGAGGCCGACCTCAAGCTGGCCATGCACCGCATTGCGGAGCAGGCCGAGCGGGCTGGCAAAGTCATCAAGAGCGTGCACGACTTTGTCCGTCGCCGCGAGCAGGCACGGGACGCGGTGGCGCCGCAGGACCTGCTGGATGCGATTTTGCCGCTGGTCAACCTGCAGGCGCGCAACCTGTCGGTTCGTGTGCAGACGGAGGTGGGGCCGCACGTGCCGGATGTCTTGTGCGACCGTACGATGGTGGAGCAGGTGTTGCTCAATCTGGCCCGCAATGCCATGCAAGCCATGGACCAGCCGCATATTGTGGAACGGGTGCTGTCCATCAAGGTGAAAGAGGTCAACACCGGTGGCGGCAAGCCTTGGCTCCAATTTTCGGTGGCTGATGTCGGGGACGGCATTGCGCCGGATGTGCAGCTGCAACTCTTCAATCCGTTTTTTACCACCAAGGCCGAGGGCATGGGCATGGGGCTGAGCCTTTGCCGAACCGTCGTCGAACAGCATGGCGGTGCCCTGGTGTTTGAGCCCAACCAGCCGCAAGGCACCGTTTTCATTTTTACCCTGCCTGCCAGCCCGCTGGCATAACATCGCCCTATGCAACCTGTGATTGATGCCCTGGTTTTTGTCGTTGACGACGATGGTGGCGTGCGCGACGCGCTGGCGTGGTTGCTGCGTTCGCGGCGTTTGCCGAGCGAGGTGTTTGACAGCGCCGAGGCTTTCCAGTGCAAGGCAGAGGGTTTGGTGGCCTTGCAGCAACCCAGCTGCTTGCTGCTCGATGTGCGCATGCCGGGGCTCAGTGGCCTGGCGTTGTTCGACTGGCTGGTGGAACGAAACCTTCATCTGGCCATGCCGGTGATCTTTTTGACCGGGCATGCAGATGTGGCCACCGCGGTGGACGCCGTCAAGCGCGGTGCTTTTGACTTTTGTGAAAAACCCTTTTCCGACAACGCCCTGGTGGACCGTGTGGAGCAGGCCCTGGCGCGTTCGCAGGCCCTGCTGCAGGAACGCAGAAAGAGCGGACTGCTGAGGGAGCGTCAGGCCGAGCTGACCGACCGGGAGCGTGACGTCATGCGCCTGGTGGTGGAGGGCCTGCCCAACAAACTGATTGCCGACCGGCTCGATATCAGCGTCAGAACGGTTGAAGTGCACCGCTCCCGGGTGTTTGACAAAATGGAAGTCAAGTCAGCGGTGGAGTTGGCCAACCTGATTCGCGAGGCCTCTGCCTGAACCTTCAGGCCTGGCTCATCTCATTCCGGGTCGACGGGTGATGAGGAGGGGACGGTCTTGTCGTCGGTGAGGGTTTGGGAGGCTGGCAACTCCCCCTTTTCCCGCCCGGAAAACATGGTCCACCAGACAATCAAAATCAGCAACACCATGGCCCCCAATGCTTCCAATAAGAGCAAACTCATGAACCGACTCCTGTATACCGTTTTGAATGGCCTGATTGTAGGGATGCTGGCGGCCTGTGGCAGTGTGCCTTTCCATAGCCCCACCGACAGCCCGACGTATGAACCTGCGTTAACGCCAAGCGGTCAGTTGCCGGAAGACAACGGCGTCTTGCCGCCCCCCATCGTGCAGGCCAAAAGCCGCTGGACACCGGTGCGTTGGGCCGAGTTGCCGGGCCTGGGGGACGATCCCCTGCATGAGGCCTGGAATGCCTGGATCAAGAGTTGCGAGCGTCCGGGGCCGGTGTTTGCGCCACTGTGCGGCGACGTGCGGCGTTTGAGCATCGGCAGCGCCAGCGAGCAGCGGGCCTGGATGATGTTGCGTTTGCAACCGTACCGCGTGGATGCCCTGGCGGGCGGGGCCGAGGGACTGCTCACGGCCTATTTCGAACCGGTGATGGACGGCTCGCGCACGGCCAGCGCCGAGTTTTCCGTGCCGCTGTACCAACCGCCCCTGAGCCTTGCCCAGCGCAAGCCCTGGTACACCCGCCAGGAGATGGACACCGTGCCTGCCGTGCAGGCGGCGCTCAAGGGCCGGGAGATTGTGTATGTGGCCGACCCGATTGACGCACTGATCCTGCAGATTCAGGGGTCCGGCCGCATGCGCATCACGCAGACCGATGGAACCCAGGTCATGGTGCGTTTGGCCTACGCCGGCTCCAATGAGCAGCCTTACAAGAGCCCGCCTCGCTGGCTGATTGATCAAGGGGCGGTGCGTGATGCCTCGTGGCCCACCGTGAAGGCCTGGGCGGCGAAGAATCCCGCCCGAGTCAACGAGTTTCTCTGGAGCAATCCGCGGACGATTTTTTTCCGCGAAGAACCCTTGAACGGTCCTGACGCGGCATGGGGTCCCAAAGGCGCCCAAGGCGTGCCGCTGACGCCAGGCCGATCGATTGCCGTCGACCCCGGCAGCATCCCGTACGGCACCCCGGTGTGGCTGGCCTCCAGTGGCCCCACAGTCAAACTGCAAAAACTGGTGCTGGCGCAGGACACCGGCAGCGCCATTGTGGGGGCGGTACGGGCTGACTATTTTGCGGGCTCGGGCACGGCGGCGGGTGAATTTGCGGGTCGCCTCAAGCAAGCACTCAATCTTTGGGTGCTTTGGCCGAAATAGAGGGGGTAAACCTGTCACAGATTCCTTCAGCAGGCTAAGTCACCCACAACGAACGAATCCATGAACACATCCATGCGCGACATCGACGAACGGACCAATCTGGCGGGCAACAGCATGTTCGAGCTGCTGTTGTTCCGCTTGGGCGAAGCGCCGGGCACGAATCGGCGTGAGTTGTTTGGCATCAACGTGTTCAAGGTTCGGGAGATTCTGGTCATGCCCGAGATCACCGCCATTGCCAACGCGCCGCCCAGCGTGATGGGCGTTGCCAATATCCGCGGCCAAATGATCCCGGTGATCAATCTGCCGGCGATCACGGGCTGCAACCCCACCAAGGGACTGGGCATTTTGCTGGTCACCGAATTTGCGCGCACCACCCAAGCGTTTGCCGTGGAAGAAGTGAACGAAATTGTTCGCCTGGAATGGAAGCAGGTGCTCTCGGCCGAAGGCACGGGTGGTGGCCTGGTCACCAGCATTGCGCGACTGGACGGCAATGCCGAAGGCAGCCGCCTGGCGCAGGTGCTGGACGTCGAGCAGATTTTGCGCGACGTCTTTCCCCGGGAGCATCAGGCGATCCAGGATGCGGCTGTCATCCCCAAACTGAAACTGCCGCCCGGTACCGTGATCCTTGCCGCCGATGACTCGGCCGTGGCCCGGATGATGATCGAGCAAGGCCTCAAGGCGATGGACGTGCCCTACATCATGACCAAGACCGGCAAGGAAGCCTGGGAGCGTTTGCAGACGATCTCGGCCCAGGCGGTGGCCGAAGGCAAAACCGTCAAGGACAAAGTGGCGCTGGTGCTGACCGACCTGGAAATGCCCGAGATGGATGGCTTTACGCTGACGCGCAACATCAAGCAGGATGTACGTTTCAAATCCATTCCGGTGATCATTCACTCGTCCCTGACCGGCTCGACCAACGAGGGCCACGTCAAAAGCGTGGAGGCTGACGCCTACATTGCGAAGTTTGTGGCGGAAGAACTGGCTGCCACCATTCACGAGGTGCTGACGCGGCCGTGCTGAACAGCGCTGTGTTTTCTAAATCCGGCACTTGGTGAGGCCGGAGCCCTGTGCCAGTACAAATTTCCGGAAGGCACCGTTGACCCCCATCAGGTTGGAGTCACGTCGGTGCAACAGGCACCAGTCCAGCATTTTGGGCATGTCCTCCATGTCCAGCACCACCAGTTTGCCTGCCTCGATTTCAATTTGAAAGGTGTGGGCGGACAGAAAACTGATGCCCATGCCTGCCATCACGGCCTGCTTGATGGTCTCGTTGCCCGAGAGTTCCATGGACACCCTGACCTGCAGTGATTGCGCCTGCAGCAGGTGTTCAAAAAACTGGCGCGTGGCCGAGCCGGGTTCCCGAAAAATAAAGGGCTCGTCGCGCAAGGCATCCCAGTGAATGCGTCGTTTTCTGGCGAGCGGGTGGTTGGCCGCCGCCACAATGCAGTGGGGATTTTGAGCAAATGTTTCGGCCTCCACGTCGGCCTCTGACGGCGGGTAACCGGCGATCGCCACATCCAGCTGATGCTCCTGCAGCATGGCCAGGATTTTTTCACGGCGATCGACTGTGAGCTTGAATTTCACCCCCGGCCAGTGGTCTGCAAAAGCCATTAAAAGTGCGGGCGCAAAGTAGTGGGCCGTGGGCACCACCCCCAGATGCAGCAGCCCGCCTGTGGCCCCCTCAGGAACGTGAAATGCCGCCATGGCTTCCTCTGCAATCAGTACCTGGTTCAGGATGCGCCGGGTTTGGCGCAGCATTTCCTCCCCGGCCTGGCTCAGGCTCACCCGCTTGCCGGTTTTGACCAGCAGTTGAAGGCCCAGTTCGGTTTCAAGTTGCCGCATCTGCATTGAAATCGCGGGCTGCGTCAGGTTCATCTGCTCTGCGGCGCGCGAGTAACTCAAGTGGGAGGCCACGGCTTCAAATAGCCTGAGTTGGCGCAAGGTGAGGTTCTTCAGGCGTGCATCACGCGGGGGCTCGCGGAGCAGGGGGGGCTGAATACGGGATATCCCTGAGGACCGGGTCAGAGGACGTTGCCGTGGCGGTGTGGTTTTCATCAGTGTTTTCCCTTGGACTGCGCCCCTGTGTGATGCCTGAACACAGGGGCGGTGAGGCTGCAGCCCCTGGCGTTCGATCGATTTTATCAAGCATCAGAAAAATTGATGAATTTGATAAAAAAGTATGCGTTGCACCTATCGATTGGCGTGGCTACAGTCACTCCCAACTCTTCGCTACCTATCCCACCATGACCACTCGCACTACTCTCGCATTTCCTGCATGGAACCCGGCGCATGCCGCTTCCCTGGATGCCCCCAATTTGTTGCTGTACCGCTCCAACCTGCTGGGCTCCGACTTGCGCATCACCAACTACGGTGGCGGCAACACCTCGGCCAAGATTGACCAGAAAGACCTGTTGACCAGTGAAACCGTTCAGGTGCTGTGGGTCAAGGGCTCGGGGGGCGACGTGGGTTCGATGAAGCTCGACGGCTTCTCGACCCTCTACATGGAAAAGCTCAATGCCCTGCAAGGCATCTACCGCGGTCCGGCACATGAGGATGAAATGGTGGCCTACCTGCCCCATTGCACCTTCAACCTGAATCCCCGCGCTGCCAGCATTGACACGCCCTTGCATGCCTACCTGCCGTTTGCACACGTTGATCACATGCACCCCGACGCCGTGATTGCGATTGCCGCCATGGCGGACAGCGAGAAGCTGACCCAGGAGATTTTTGAAGGCGCTGTGGGTTGGCTGCCCTGGCGCAAGCCGGGCTTTGAGTTGGGCCTGATGCTGCAACGCTACCAAGCCGCGCATCCTGAACAGCGGGGTCTGGTGCTGGCCGGGCACGGCTTGTTCACCTGGGGTGCGGACTCCCAGTCTTGCTACGAGAACACCGTGGGCGTCATTGCCCACGCGCAAGACTGGCTGAGCCGTGAACGGGTGGCGCGCCAGGCCGTGAGCTTCGGCGGCGAGGTGCGTGCTTCACTGAGCACGCCAGCGCAGGATGCCGTCCTGGCGCGGGTACTGCCCGTCCTGCGCGGATTGGCCTCGAAATCAGGCCACAAGCTGATGCATGTGGACCGTCAGGCCACCGTCATGGAATTCGTCAACAGCCGTGATCTGGCACCCCTGGCGGCCATGGGCACGTCGTGCCCGGACCACTTCCTGCGCACCAAGATTCGTCCCTTGATTCTGGAAGAAGCCGTGTACACCCTGGAAGGCCCCGCGCTGGCCAAGGCCCTTGACGACAAGCTGGTGGCCTACCGCGCCGACTATTCGGCCTACTACGAGCGGTGCAAACGTGCAGACAGCCCGGCGCTGCGGGACGCCAACCCGGTCATCATCTTGTTGCCCGGCATTGGCATGGTGTCGATTGCCAAAGACAAGGCCACGGCGCGCATCGCTGGTGAGTTCTACGTCAACGCCATCAATGTGATGCGTGACGCCAATGCCATCAACACCTACGTGGGCCTGCCGGAACAGGAAGCCTTTGACATCGAGTACTGGCTGCTTGAAGAAGCCAAGCTGCAGCGTATGCCCAAGGCCAAACCCATGGTGGGCAAGGTGGCGTTGGTCACCGGGGGTGCCGGTGGCATTGGCCGCGCCATTGTGGAGCGCTTCCTGGCCGAGGGGGGCTGCTGTGCCTTGCTCGACATTGACGCCGCCGGGCTGGAAACCACGGTGGCTGAACTGCAAAAACGTTTTGGTGCTGACGTGGTGCGAGGCATGGTGTGCGATGTGACCAGTGAAGACTCGGTCATCGCCGCCTTTGCCCAAGCCACGGTCGAATTTGGCGGCGTGGACATCCTGGTGTCCAACGCCGGTATTGCCTCGGCCTCGCCGCTGGAAGACACCACGCTGGCCTTGTGGAACCGCAACCAGAGCATTTTGGCCACAGGCTATTTCCTGGTCGGCCGCGAAGCTTTCCGCCTGATGAAGGCGCAAGCCGTGGGGGGCTCCATGGTGTTCATTGCCAGCAAGAACGGCATGGTGGCCAGCAACCAGGCGGTGGCCTACTGCGCCGCCAAGGCGGCCGAGATTCAGCTCTCTCGCAGTTTTGCACTGGAAGGCGCGCCGCTGGGCATTCGCTGCAATGTGGTGAACCCCGACGCCGTGATTCGCGGCAGCAAAATCTGGACTGGCACCTGGAGCCAGGAACGCGCTGCCGCCAACAAGGTGGGTGAAGAAGACCTCGAAGCCTTCTACCGCGACCGCTCCCTGCTCAAGCGCAGTGTGTTTCCCGAAGACATTGCGGAGGCCACCTACTTTCTGGCCAGTGAACTGGCGGCCAAATCAACCGGCAATATTCTCAATGTGGACGCGGGCAATCTCGCTGCCTTTCCGCGCTAAGTTCCACCGCAGCCCTTTTCAGGACGTATTCCATGACACAACAGATCAACTCCCAGCTTGTCGCTGAACACAACGCACAGGCGGCCGCCCGTGTGAACCGGGACTATGAAACCCTGGGCGAGCAACTGGCCCGCCGGGGGGTGGACATTGCCGCACTGCAAGCCGACGTCGCCCAATTTGCCGTGGCCGTGCCCTCCTGGGGTGTGGGCACCGGTGGCACCCGCTTTGCACGCTTTCCGGGCCAGGGCGAACCGCGCAACGTGTTCGACAAAATTCAGGATTGCGGCATCATCCAGCAGCTGGTGCGCTGCACGCCCACCGTGTCGCCCCACTTTCCGTGGGACAAATGCACCGATTACTCGGAGCTGCGCCAACATGCAGCCGCCCATGGCTTGGCGTTCGACGCGGTGAACTCCAACACCTTCTCGGACCAGCCGGGGCAAGCGCTCTCCTACAAGTTTGGCAGCCTGACCCATGCGGATGCCGGTGTGCGGGCGCAAGCCGTGGCGCACAACCTGGAATGCATGGACATTGGCCAGCAGCTGGGCAGCAAGGCCCTCACCGTGTGGATTGGCGACGGTGCCAACTTCCCCGGCCAGAGCCACTTTCGCCGCGTGTTTGAGCGCTACCTCGACAGCAACCGCGAGATCTATGCGGCCTTGCCCGCCGACTGGCGCATGTTCCTGGAACACAAGATGTTCGAGCCCGCTTTTTATGCCACCGTCATTCAGGACTGGGGTTCCAGCTTGCTCGCCGCGCAAACCCTCGGACCCAAAGCCCGCTGCCTGGTCGACCTGGGGCACCACGCCCCCAACACGAACATCGAGATGATCGTGGCGCGCCTGGTCCATGCCCAAAAGCTCGCCGGTTTCCATTTCAATGACAGCAAGTATGGTGACGATGACCTCGACAGCGGCTCCATCAACCCGTTCCAGTTGTTCCTGGTGTTCAATGAACTGGTGGACGCTGCGCAGAGCGGTGCGGCAGAGTTTGACCCGGCTTACATGCTGGACCAGTCCCACAACGTGACCGACCCGATCGAGAGCCTGATGACCAGCGCCGCCACCGTGCAGCGTTGTTATGCCCAGGCGCTGCTGGTGGATCGCCAGGCGCTGACCGCCTATCAGGATGCCAACGATGTGTTGATGGCGGCGCAAACGCTCAAAGCCGCTTTCCACACCGATGTGACCCCGTTGCTGCAAAAAATCCGCATGGACGCAGGCGGTGCGGCGGACCCGGTGGCGGTGTACCGCGCCAGTGGCTACCGTCAGCAGGTGGCGGCGGTGCGGCCTGCCAGCGGCCCGAGCAGCGGCATTGTTTAAGGGCGCTTGTTCCCAGCAAGTGCGACTTCCCCATCGAATCCGGCGCAGCTGAAGAGGTCGCTGCAGTCGGTATCGAGACCGGCCTTCGGGTCCATTTGTCAGTCATTTTAAAAATCAGGAGACATTCATGAAGAAACAACTTAAATCCCTGCTCGCGGTGGCCTTGAGCGCGGCGCTGGTCAGTCCGGCCATGGCCGCTGACAAAATTGCGCTGGTCGTCAAGAGCCTCGGCAACGGCTTCTTTGACGCGGCCAACCAGGGCGCGCAGGAAGCGGCCAAGGAGCTCAAGAACATTGAGATCATCTACACCGGCCCCGCCAAGGCGACCGCTGAGGGCCAGATTGAAATTGTCAATTCGCTGATTGCCCAGAAGGTCTCGGCCATCGTGATTTCGGCCAATGACCCGGACGCCCTGGCGCCCGTGCTCAAGCGCGCTATGGACCGTGGCATCAAGGTGCTCTCGTTCGATTCACCCGTTCGCAAAGACGGTCGCATGATGAACCTGAACCCGTCGTCCAGCGCCCTGATTGGCGAAAAGCTGGTCAAGATGACCCAGGAGGCCATTGGCGCCAACGGTGAAATTGCCGTGTTGTCCGCCACGGCCCAGGCGACCAACCAGAACATTTGGATCGACGAGATGAAAAAGGTGCTGGCCCAGCCCGCCTACAAAGGGCTGAAGCTGGTGAGCGTCGTCTATGGCGATGACCAGACCGACAAGAGCTACCGCGAAGCCCAGGGCCTGTTCAAGAGCTACCCCAACCTGAAGGCCATCGTGGCCCCCACCACGGTCGGCATTGCGGCCGCCGCCAAGGCCGTGCAGGATGAGAAAAAAGTGGGCGCGCTGTTCGTCACCGGGTTGGGCTTGCCGTCCGAAATGGCCGGTCATGTGAAGAGCGGCGCCGTCAAGTCGTTTGCCATCTGGAACCCGATCGACCTGGGCTACTCGGCCATCTATGCCGCCAGCCAGTTCATCTCCGGCAAGGCCACCGGCAAGGCTGGCGAGAAAGTGTCCCTGGGCCGTGTCGGCACCGTCACCCTGGATGCCAATGGAGACGCGGCGATGTCCGAGCCGTTCACCTACGATGCTTCCAATGTTGAGAAGTTCGCCAAGTTCTTCTAAGCTAGCGGGCCTCCTGCTGGATCTCTGAAACGGGAGATTCAGGTCGGGCAACCCTGCCAGGTTGGGGTTGCCCTTTTTTTGAAATTTGGATGGTCTTCATGTCTGATGTATTGCTGAGCCTGCGCGGCATCCACAAGCGCTATGGCGCGACCCATGCCCTGCGCGGCGTGGATCTGGATTTGCGTGCCGGTGAAGTGCTGGCCCTGGTCGGCGAGAACGGTGCCGGCAAGTCCACCCTGGTCAAGCTGCTCACCGGTGTGGTGCCGCTGGATGAAGGCACCATCACTCTGAACGGTGTGGTGCAAAAATTTGCCAGTGCGCAAGCCTCGCAGGCGGCCGGCATTCTGGCGGTGCATCAGGAAACCGTGATGTTTGAGGAACTCAGCGTGGCCGAGAATATCTTTGTCGGGCGCTATCTGCAGCGCGGCCCCGTCATTGACTGGGCGGCCATGAACGCGCAGGCGCAGGCGGTGTTGTCCAAGATCGGTGCCCGCTTTTCAGCCGTCACGCTGGTCAAGGACCTCAGTCTGGCAGAGCGGCATCTGGTCGAGATTGCGCGCGCGCTGTCACAACAAGCCTCGGTGGTCATTCTGGACGAACCCACCGCAGCGCTGTCGCAGCAGGAGATTCGTGATTTTTACGGCATCGTGCGCCAGTTGCGCACACAAGGTGTCGGGGTCATCTTCATCACCCACAAGTTTGACGAAATATTTGCCGTGGCAGACCGCTACGTGGTGCTGCGTGACGGTGCGGCGGTGGGCTCCGGCGATATCGCCAGTGCCACAGAGCAAGCCTTGGTCAAGCTGATGGCGGGTCGCGCGATTGACCAGATCTACCCGTCCATTGCCACGGCGCCGGGCGAGGTGGTGATGACGGTCAAGGGCTTGTCACATCCCACCGAATTCCAGAACCTGTCGTTTACCCTGCGCAAGGGGGAAATTCTGGGTTTTTACGGGCTGGTGGGGTCCGGGCGCAGTGAGGCCATGCTGGCCCTCATGGGCCTGAACCCGGCGGCCACGGGCGAGTTCACGGTCAATGGGCAGCGCTTGCAACCGCGTCGCCCGGTGGACGCCATTGCCGCCGGCATGGCCTATGTGCCGGAAGAGCGCCAACGCCAGGGCGGCATCCTGAGTTTTTCGGTGCAGCACAACATCAGCCTGGCAGGCCTGAGCCGGTTTGCCCGTGGACCCTGGTTGTCGCAGGTGCGCGAGTCGGCCCTGTGCCAGCGCATGACCGAGCGCCTGCGCATCAAGACCCAGTCGCCGCACACACCTTTGTCAGGCCTGTCAGGCGGCAATCAGCAAAAAGTGGTGATTGCCAAATGGCTGGGGCTGGACCCGCGCATTGTCATTCTGGACGAACCCACCAAAGGCATTGACGTGGGCGCCAAACAAGCGGTGTACCAGCTGATCGCCGACATGGTGGCGCAAGGGCTGGCCGTGATTCTGGTGTCCTCGGAGTTGCCCGAGGTCATGAACCTCGCGCACCGGACCATCGTGATGCGCCGCGGCCTGCAGGTCGCCGAGTTCGACCGTGCGACTGCGCATGCGGAAGCCATCGTGGCTGCGGCCTCAGGGCTGGATGGCCGTCACACCTCCGCCGCTACAGAGGCGATCAGCGCATGAAAAATTTTCTGAATATTCGACGCGAGTGGCTCTTGCTGGTCATCATTGGGGTCATCGCGCTCGCCGTGGGCGCACGGGCTCCTGTGTTCCTGACCTGGCGCAACGGCATGGACATTGCCAATGACTCGGCCATTCTGGCCATCCTCGTCATGGGGCAGATGCTGGTGTTACTCACCCGGGGTATTGACCTGTCGGTGGCCTCCAACCTGGCATTGACCGGCATGCTGTGCGCCCTGGTCGGGCGGGCCTGGCCTGGCGTCAGCATCGGGGTTTTATTGCTCATGGCCCTGGTCGTTGGTGCGCTGTTGGGCAGCTTGAACGGCTGGCTCATCACCCGCTTCGATCTGCCCCCCATCGTGGTGACGCTGGGGACGATGTCCGCGTACCGCGGCGCCATCTTTGTGGCCAGCAAGGGCGCCTGGATCTCGGACCAGGACATTCATGTGGCCATCAAAGGGCTGCCGCGCGAACAGTGGCTGGGCCTGCCCATGCTGGTCTGGTTTGCGCTGGTGGTGCTGGCGGCCATGGCATTCTTTCTGACCTTGCGGCGCGAAGGCCGCGAGATTTATGCGCTGGGCGGCAACCCGCACGCGGCGGCCTATGTCGGCATTTCCGTGCCGTCGCGGCTGATGCTGGTCTACACCCTGTCGGGCATGCTGGCCGGTCTTGCGGGCTTGTTGTGGGTGGGGCGCTACTCGATTGCCTATACCGAACTGGCGGCAGGCTATGAACTGACGGTGGTGGCGGCCTGCGTGATTGGCGGCGTCAGCATCGGCGGCGGGGTGGGGTCGGTGTGGGGCGCAGCCCTCGGGGTGCTGTTTATTGGGGTGATCAACGGGGCCTTGCCGGTCATTCAGGTGTCACCTTTTTGGCAGCAGGCGATTGCGGGGGCGGTGATCCTGATTTCCGTCACCGTGAATGCACGCGCCGAACGCCGCGCGGGACGACAAATTCTGGAACGACAAGGAGCGCTGGCATGAAGGCCTGGAACACATGGGAACGCGTGCTGCTGGCTTTGCTGGTGCTGCTGCTGGTGGTTTTTGGGGTGATTCAACCGGGGTTCCTGACGCCGGACGCCCTGGCCGACAGCACCTTCAATTTCAGCGAGAAAGGTATTCTGGCCCTGGCGCTGGCCTTGCTCATCATCACCGGTGAGATTGACCTGTCGATCGCCGCCATCCTCGCCCTGTGCTCTCTGGCCATGGGTTACGCCATGCGGGCTGGCCTGGGGCCACTCGGGATGACGCTGGCCGCGTTTGCCACGGGGGGCCTGGCTGGTGGCCTCAACGGCGTTCTGGTGACGCATTACCGCCTGCCGTCGATTGTGGTCACCATCGGGACCCTGTCGCTGTACCGGGGCCTGGCCATGGTGGCGCTGGGGGACAAGGCGATCTCGGGTTATCCAGACATTTTTTCTTTCCTCGGCAATGGCTACCTGGGTGAGTTGGTGGGGGTGAAGTGGCTGATCCTGCCGCTTGAATTTGTGGTGCTGTGCCTTTGCGCTGGCGCCGTGGGGCTGGTCTTGCACCGCACGGTGTGGGGCCGCCGGCTGTATGCCATCGGGGCCAATCCGGTGGCGGCCCGGTTCTCGGGCATCGAGGCCGACCGCTACCGCATGGCCCTGTTTGTGTTTGCCGGCTTGATGGCGGCGTTGGCAGCCGTCATGTTGACCGGGCGCATCGGCAGCACCCGCCCCAACATTGCGATGGGCTGGGAGCTGGACGCCATCACCATGGTCATTCTGGGCGGTGTGGCGATTGAGGGCGGTCGCGGCAGCATCGTCGGAACCATGCTGTCGGTGTTGCTCCTGGGCCTGCTGACCTTTGCCATGGGCATGGCCAATGTCACGGGCATTGTGATGTCCATGGTGATTGGGGTGCTGTTGATTGTGTCGATGGTGCTGCCCCGTCTGTTGCAGCGCCGGGGAGCCCACGCATGAAGAGTGAACGGGGTGAAAAAATTGCCTTTCGCATGTTCCTCAACGCCGGTTGCATGCAGGACTACAAAAAGCGCCACGATGAGATCTGGCCCGAGCTGTGTGCCTTGCTGAAAGACGCCGGTGTCAGCGACTACAGCATCTTTCTGGATGAAGAACATGGTGTCCTGTTGGCCACGCTCAGGCGCCCTGTCCATCACACCATGGACGCGCTGCCCGCGCATCCGGTCATGCAACGCTGGTGGCGCCACATGGCCGATCTCATGCGCACCCATCCCGATGGCTCCCCCGTGGTGGAGCCCTTGCCCTGCCTTTTCCACCTGGACTGAATGCGCGTGATGACTGATTTTTCGGCTGACCTCACGCTGGTCATCGACATTGGCAAAAGCCACGCCAAGCTCCTGATGGTCAATGTGGACGGTGCCGTGGTCGAGCGCCATGGCCGTGACAACGCCAACGTGATGTCGCCGCTGGGCTACCCGGCGCTGGACCTGCAGGGCTTGGGCGACTGGATGACGCAATGCCTGCGCAACTCGGCCCACACCGCACACTGCCACCACGTCATCGCGTCCACCCACGGCGCAGCGTTCGTGGCGCTGGCGGACGAGGGAGTGGCGTGGGCGCCGCTGGATTACGAGTTCGATGGCTTTGCGCCGGAGGGCGAGGGGGCTTGCCGGGCCGACAACGCACTGGCGCAGGCCTATGCGCAAGCCCGTGATGGTTTTGAAGACACGCTCTCGCCTGACCTGCCCGCTGGGCTCAATGCCGCACGGCAGTTGTTCTGGATGCAACACTGCCACCCCGACGCCTGGGCGCGGACCCGCTGCTTGCTGCCCTACCCCCAGTACTGGGCGTGGTGGCTCAGTGGCGTGTGTGCGAGCGAGCGGTCGTCGCTGGGTTGCCATACCCAGCTGTGGCGGCCGCAGGCCGACGGTTTCACCGAACTGGCGGTCACACAAGGGTGGGCAACCTTGTTCGCGCCGCTACGCGACGCCTGGGAGGTCATAGGTCCGGTGCGTGCCGAGGTGGTCCGCGAGTTGGGCTTACCCGCCACGTGCCAGGTGCATGTGGGTGTGCATGACAGCAACGCCTGCCTGGCCCGGTACCTGGCGGCCCAGGACGACGGCGTGGGGCAAGCGGCGCACGCCAAAGCACTGACCGTGGTGTCCTCCGGCACCTGGACCGTGTTGATGGCCCCCGGCGCACCCACGGCGGCGCTGCAGGCCGGGCATGACATGCTCGGCAATGTGGACGTGTTGGGGCGCGCCACCCCCACCGCGCGCTTCATGGGTGGCCGCGAATTTGCCACGCTTCTGGAGGGCGCGGACCCGAACGCGGGAACGCTGGCGGACCTGCAGCACCTGATCGACAGCCAGATCCTGGCATGGCCGACGTTTGCACGCCAGGGCGGCCCCTTCATGGACCGCGAGGGCTACGTGCAGCGGGGCGGGCAGCGCTTGCCGGGTGCGCTGGCGACGTGGCTCAGCGCGGGGGAGCGTTCGGCGCTGGCCGCGCTGTACTGCGCACAGGTCACGGCCTGGCTGGTCCAGCGGCTCTGGGAGGGGACGGCGTCGCAGGAACCGGTGCTGGTGGTGGAGGGACCGCTGGCCCACAACCCGCTGTACCTGGCCGTTCTGCAGGGTTTGTTGCCCCACCATGCCTGCTTCGCGAGCCGCGATGGCATGGAAGGCACGGCGCGCGGCGCCTGGCTGCTGTGCCACTGGCGCACCGTGGCCGGTCCGCAGTTTTTAAAACCCGTGGTGGCGTGCCATGTGCAGGGTCTGGCGCGCTACCAGGCGCAGTGGATCGAGCAGCTTCAGCATTAATTTTGCTATTAAATTTATAGCTATAACCGCACGTTACACCTGGGCTATAGCCCTAAAACATGTAAATCCTGCTCAAAAAACAGGTTTTCGCCTTAATTCTTGGACAAGGCCGCCCCGCCCGTCTTGAGGTGCCCCAGAGGGAGGGCGCTGCTGGCTTTCACCTCGCCCAATGAAAAACTGGTGTGCAGGTCCTTTACGTTGGGCAGGTTGATCAGCACGTCGCGTGCGAACTGGCTGAAGGTGTTGAGGTCGCGGCTGACCACCTGCAACTCAAACGTGCCGGTGCCGCTGATGTAGTGGCAACTCACCACCTCGGGGATCGCGCGAATGGCCTCTTCGAGCCCGCGCAACACGTCCCCGGCGTTGCGGTCGGCGTCCAGCCGCACAAAAGCCAGCACGCCCAGGCCAATCTTGTGGCGGTCAATTTCGGCCCGGTAGCCTTTGATGAAACCCGCCTCCTCCAGTGCCCGCACGCGCCGCCAGCACGGTGCCGCGCTCAGGCCCACGCGGGAGGCCAGTTCGGCGTTGCTCAGGCGGCCGTCGGTTTGCAATTCATTCAGAATGGCGAGGTCAAACTTGTCGAGTGTTTCCATTCTGGCGATTATTGAGCAAGATCCTTTCCCGGCCTTGCCGGGAGGCCCCTCAGAACAGGGACTGCAGCGCCGGATAGAGCGCCCGGTAGCGCGGGTAGCGCGCCATCAGCAGGGCCCTGAGTGCCGGATCAGGCTCAAAGCCCTGCGCCAAAGGCAGGGGTTGGCAGACCTCGGCCTCGCTGCCGCCATCGGCCAGCCAGGCCAGGCGGGCAGCCCCCAGGGCCGCGGCCGCGTGAGCGCCTTCGGGCCGGTGCAGCGGGCAACCCAGGCCACTGGCCAGCAACTGGGCCCAGGCATCGCTGCGTGCGCCGCCCCCCACGAGGGCCAGCGGTGTGGTGGAGGGTTCGCTTTGGCCTATGGCGCGCAGGCCGTCCATCAGGCCGAAGCTCACGCCTTCCATCACCGCATAACCCAGGTCGGCGGCGCTGTGGTCACCCCGCAGGCCGATGAACACGCCGCTGGCTTGCGGGTTGTTATGGGGCGTGCGCTCGCCACTCAGGTAGGGCAAAAACACCGGTGCGCGGGCGCGTTGCGCCAGCGTCAGGGTAGCTACCTGTTCCGACAGTTGCGCCTCATCGGCACTGCCGGTGAGCTGGGTGACCCAGCCAAACGCACTGGCGGCACTGAGCATGACCGACATCTGGTGCCAGCGCCGGGGCAGTGCATGGGCGAAGGCATGGACCGCGAGTTCCGGCGCGGGCCGGTAGGTGTCGCTGACCAGAAACACCACACCCGAGGTGCCGAGCGACACAAAACCCTGGCCGGGGTTGACCGCGCCAATGCCGACCGCACTGGCCGCGTTGTCGCCCCCGCCACCGGCCACCACCACGTGGGGCGGCAAGCCCCAGGCGGCGGCCAGCGTGGCCAGCAGCACGCCGCCGGGGGCACTGCCTTCGACCAGGCGGGGCATGTGGGAGGTATTCAGTCCGCAGGCTGCCAGCATCGTGTCGCTCCAGCGGCGCTGGCCGACATCAAGCCACAGGGTGCCGGAGGCGTCAGACATCTCGCTCACGGCTTCCCCCGTGAGTTGCAGGCGCAGCCAGTCTTTGGGCAGCAGCACCTGTTTGATCTGAGCGAACAACGCGGGCTCGTGCGCCTGCAGCCACAGCAGCTTGGGCGCCGTGAAACCCGGCATGGCCAGGTTGCCGGTGATCTGGCGTGAGGTGGGCACCCGGCGCTCCAGCTCGGCGCATTGCGCCTCGGAGCGGCCGTCGTTCCACAGCATGGCGGGGCGCAGCACGTCGGCTTGGTCATTCAGCACGACGGCGCCGTGCATCTGGCCCGACAGGCCGATGGCGCGCACCTGCTGCCACGCCTGGGGTGCCATCGCCCGGAGTTGTGCCACGGCATGTTCCAGCGCCTGCCACCAGTCAGCGGGATGCTGCTCGCTCCAGTTGGGGTGGGGGCGCTGAACGGTCAGGGCGGCATCGACGCTGGCATGCACATGGTGCTGCGCGTCGAGCAATAAAAGTTTGATGCCGGAGGTGCCGAGGTCAATGCCGAGATACATGGTGCTGGGGGTGTCGGGGTTCAGGCTTTGATGCCAAAGCGGTTGGCCGCCTGGCGGCGGTATTCGCTGGGGGTCATGCCCTTGATGTCGAGAAAACGCCGGTTGAAGTTGGCGATGTTGTTGAAGCCGACATCAAAACCGATGTTGGTGATGAGCAGATCGGATTCCATCAACAACTGGCAGGCCCGGTTGACCCGCACGTGGTTGACAAAATCGGTGAAGGTGTTGCCCGTGGCCCGCCGGAAAAACCGCGAGAACGCACTCTCGCTCATGCCCAGGTCCCGCGCCAGATCGGCTGCCGACAGGGGCTCCGTCAGGTTTTCGGTGATGCGGCTGACAATACCGCTGATCTGGTCCTGCTGGGCATCGTCGTCCATGCTTTGCAGGGGCGCGTTGGACAACATGCGGTAGTCGGTGCACTGGGCCAGGTCACTCAGAAAGTCGCAAAAGGCCCCGAACCGGGCCAGACCATGGCGCGCCTTGACGTGGTGCCAGTGCTCCAGCGCCTTGGGGTACAGGCCGAAAAATTCGATGCCGTGTTTGGCCCGCTCCAGCAGGGGCAGAATCTCACGCAGCTCCGGAATGTGCTGGCTGCCGGTCTCGATGGGGCCGTGCAGGAACTGGATCACCAGGTCGCGCTCGGCCACCCCGCCAGGCGGCACATCCATGCTGACCCAGTTGTGCGGCAGCCGGGGGCCGGTCAACACCACCTGGCCGGGCTGGAACTGGCCAATCCAGTCGCCCACGAACAGTTTGCCCGAGGTGGCGGTGATCAGGTGCAGTTCGTACTCGTCATGGTGGTGCCAGCGCGCCAGGGGCGTGGGGTAACCATGCGCCAGGCAGCGGATAAAACCCGCCTCGTCCGGGGACTCGTAGCCCAGGTCGGTCGAGCGCAGGTAGTCGTGCTCCAGCTCGGGTTTGAGTTGACGGGGTTTGTTGGCCATGGCGCAAGACGGGTGGAGCAGGGATCAGGACATCACATTACCACCGCCCACAGGGCGTGTCTGCGTGTTGATGAACTGAGTGACCCGGTTGAAGGCCTGGCGCAGGGCCGTGATCAGTCGCTCGTCGTTGGCCAGCGGGCCCCACAGGGTGAGGTCGGCGCAGAACGCGGCCACGGGGTCGGCGGCCTCGCATATCGCGTGGGCCACCGCGGGGTCCATGGCCTGGTCCTGGTAGGTATAGGCCAGTTGCCCGGCATGCCAGCGTTGCAGGTAAGCCAGAAACAGCGCCGGCAGCATGGCCACGCTGTTGATGGACTCGCCGCGTGCCAGCCGGTCGCGGATGGTGGGCGCGATCATGGCCGGGATCTTGGCAAACGCGTCCATGGCCACGCGCTGGTTGGTGTCGGCAATGGCGGGGTTGCCAAAGCGGTCCAGCACCACGTCGCGGTAGGCCGCCAGGTCAATCGGGCTGGGGCTGAGCACCGGAATCACGTCGTCAGTCACGTAGTCAAACGCAAACTGGCGAATGACCGGGTCCAGCGTGCCTTCGTGGATGAACTGGTAGCCCACCAGCGTGCCAGCCCAGGCGATGCAACTGTGGGTGGCGTTGAGCAGGCGAATCTTGGCCTCTTCATGGGCCTGCACCGACTGCACCATCTCCACGCCGACCTTTTCCCACTCGGGGCGGCCGGCGATGAAGTTGTCTTCAATCACCCACTGGATGAAGCTTTCCCCCATCAGCGCGGCGGGATCGTCCACGCCGGTGGCGGCCTTGACACGCTCGCGCACGTCGGGCGTGGGGCGGGGTGTGATGCGGTCCACCATGGCATTGGGGCTGGTGGTGTGGGCCTGCACCCAGGCCAGCAGCGCGCTGTCGCCCAGGGCTTCGATGAACTGCAGCAGGCCGCCGCGCGAGCGCTCGCCGTTGTGGCGCAGGTTGTCGCAGTTCATCAGGGTCACCGGGCCGGCGTCGGCCCGCATGCGCGCGCGCAGCAGGGTGACGAGGCCGCCGTAAATGGTGTGGCCTGCGTGACCGGCTTTCACGGCATCGAGATCGGCGCGCAGGTCGGGGAAGGTGGCCCAGTCCAGCTGGTGCTGGGCGTCCAGGTAGTAGCCCGCTTCGGTGACGGTGAACGAGATGATGCGGGTGGCCGGGTCGGCCCCCACGGCGACCAGGGGCCCCAGGTCGTCCTGATACGAGATGACGTGCTGGATGGACGTGATGCGCGTGTAGCGGCGCTCGCCCTGCGGCGTGACGGTTTCCAGCGTGTAGGCACCGCCTTGCGCCTGCAGCGCGTTGATGGTCTCTAACATGTCGGGGCGCAGGTTGCCGCCGATCAGCGACCAGCGGGTGTCACCCGACTCGCGCAACTGGTGAACATAAAGGGCCTGGTGGGCACGGTGGAATGAGCCCAGGCCCAGGTGGAGGATCGTGTACATGGCTTGGTTTCTTGGTAGGGATCGAATGTCAATGAAAAGCGCCGTGGCTGCCTGACTCAGAGATCGAACTGCGTGGGCAACATCACGACGTCGCGGATCGTCATGCCGCGCTTGCGGGTGAGCATGAACAGCACGACCTCGGCGACCTCGGACGCCTCCAGCAAACTGCCTTTGGCCTTGGCTTCCGCCAGTTTTTCGGCCGGCCAGTCGGCCAGCAAGGAGGTGATCACCGGTCCCGGCGAGATGGAGCCCATGCGGATGCCGTGCTTGAACACCTGGCGGCGCACCGTCTGCACGAAACAGTCGATGGCCCACTTGCTGGAGGCGTAGACCGGTTCCCAGGGGGTGGGGAAATGCGCGGCGAGCGAGCTGGTCACGATGATGTCGCCCGTGCCCCGTTCGATCATGTGGGGCAACACGCCGCGCACGTTTTTCATGACCACGTTGATGTTCAGGTTGAGCATGCGGTCAATCGCGTCGTCGGTGGCGTCCACCAGATCGCCGCCCACATACAGCCCGGCGTTGGCGTGGAAGATGTCGAGCCGGCCGGTCAGGCCCAGAATGCGCTCGGGCATGGCCGCGCACTGCGCGGGGTCCAGCAGGTCCAGCACCATGGGCAGGGCGGCGGCGCCCAGCGCCTCCCGGGCTTGTGCCAGGGCTTGGGCGTCGCGGTCGACCAGCACGACTTGCGCGCCGGCCTGAATCATGGCCTGGGCACTGGCAAAACCGATGCCCGAGGCTGCGCCGGTGACAGCGGCTACTTGGCCACTCAGGACTTGTGTGGGATTCATGCTGTGGCCTGGTCAGGGGTCGAGGCGGTTTTGCCGGTGCGGGTGATGCGGCCTTGCGCGTCGAACAGGTGAGCCGCGTCCACGTCAATGTTCACCCCCACGCGGTCACCGGCATGCAGGGTGCTGCGCTCGTTCAGACGCGACACCAGTTGCGCACCCTGGGCGGTGCTGACGTAGATCAGGGTCTCGGCGCCCAGCGCCTCCACCAGCTCCACGGTGCCTTGCAGCAGCCCTTGGCCGGCGGCGTCCAGCGTGACGTTTTCCGGGCGCAGGCCCACAAAGCCGCCCGCGGGGATGGGCAGGCCGACCACCACTTGCAGCGCTGGCATATCGGCCGCGGCCACCACGTTCATTTGCGGCGTGCCGATGAACTGCGCCACGAACTGGTTCGCGGGTCGGTCGTACAACTCCAGCGGTGTTCCCACTTGCTCAATCTTGCCGTCGCGCAGTACCACCACACGGTCGGCCAGCGTCATGGCCTCGACCTGGTCGTGCGTCACGTAAATGGTGGTGGCGCCCAGGTCGCGGTGCAGCTTGGCAATCTCGATGCGGGTCTGGCCGCGCAGGGCCGCGTCCAGGTTGCTCAGGGGCTCGTCAAACAGAAACACCTTGGGTGCGCGCACGATGGCACGGCCAATGGCCACGCGCTGGCGCTGGCCGCCAGAGAGTTCTTTGGGCGTGCGGTGCAGGTAGTCCGTGAGGTTCAGAATCTTGGCAGCGCGTCCGACTTTTTCCTGGATCACGGCCGGGTCGGCCTTGGCCAGTTTGAGGGCAAAGCTCATGTTCTCGAACACGCTCATGTGCGGGTAGAGCGCGTAGCTCTGGAACACCATGGCCAGATCGCGCTTGCTCGACGGCTGGTGGGTGATGTCGCGGCCATCCAGGTGGAGCGAGCCGCCATCGATGTTTTCCAGGCCCGCAATCAGGCGCAGGAGGGTGGACTTGCCGCAGCCCGAGGGGCCGACAAACACCACGAATTCGCCTTGCTTGATTTCAAGGTCAATGCCTTTGATGACGCGGTGTTCGCCGAACATTTTTTCGACGCCAGAGAGTTTGAGGTATGCCATTGGAAGAGCTCCTGTTTTTTATTGGTTACAAACGTTTGAGTACCAAACACCCCATACCAGGGGTGCCGCGGAACCGGCTTTGCCGGGCCGCTGGCACCGCCCCCTGCAAGGGGGAAAGCGGCCACACGGAGCGGGCAAGCCGGGGGGTGTGCATCACTTCACGGCGCCGAAGGTCAGGCCCTGCACCAGTTGTTTCTGGCTGAACCAGCCGAATACCACGATGGGGGCAATCGCCATGAAAGAAGCGGCCGAGAGCTTGGCCCAGAACAGGCCTTCGGGGCTGGAGTAGCTGGCAATCAGCGTGGCCAGCGTGCCGGATTTGGCCGCGCTCAGGTTGAGCGACCAGAAGGCTTCGTTCCAGCTCAGCACCAGGCACAGCAAGCCAGTGGAGGCCAGTCCGCCCATGGTGAGCGGCAGCAGTACATGGCGGAATTCCTGCCACAGCGTGGCGCCATCCATGCGCGAGGCCTCCAGAATTTCGCCCGGGATGTCCTTGAGGTGCGAGTACAGCATCCAGACCATGATGGGCAGGTTGGAGAGGGTGAACACAATCACCAGCGCCGTGCGCGAGTCCAGCAGGCCGGAGCTTTGCGCGAGCACGTAGATTGGCACCAGTGCGCCCACGGCGGGCATCATCTTGGTGGAGAGCATCCACATCAAAATATCTTTGGTGTATTTGCCCTTGAAGAAGGCCATGGAGTAGGCCGCTGGGAATGCCAGCGCCAGGCCCAGCAGCGTGGAGGCCACGCTGGTGATGAGTGAGTTTTGGGCGTACAGCAGGTAGTCACTGCGCTCCTGCACGATGGAGAAGTTCTCCAGCGTGGGCGTGAAAAACAGCAGAGGCGGCACAGAGATGGCCTGCAGTTCGGTCTTGAAAGCGGTGAGTATCAGCCAGCCCAGCGGGAAGAAGAGCAGCAGGGTCACGCCCCAGGCCACCAGGGTGCGCAGGGAGTAGGTCAGCAGTGCCAGTTTGGAATGTGTCATGGGATGCTCACTTGTCGAGGTTTTTGCCGACCATGCGGATCAGGAAAACGGCAGCGATGTTGGCCAGAACGACCGCAAACAACGCACCCGCCGAGGCCACGCCAGCGTCAAAATTCAGCAGGGCCTGCTTGAAGATCAGAAAGGCCACGTTGGTGCTGGCATCGCCCGGTCCGCCGCCCGTGGTGGTGTAAATCTCGGCGAAGACGCTGAGCAAAAAAATCATTTCGATCATCACCACCACCGCCACCGAACGGCCCAGGTGCGGGATGTAGAGGTAGCGCAATTGCTGCAGGTAGTTGGCGCCGTCCATGCGCGAGGCCTCTAACTGCTCGCGGTCCATGCTTTGCAGCGAGGTGATGAAGATCAGGGTGGCAAACGGTAGCCACTGCCAGGACACGATCAGGATCACGCTCCATAGGGGCCAGTCGGTCAGCCAGTCCACCGGGGTGGCGCCAAAGAAGAGCCAGACCTGCGCCAGCACGCCGTAGATGGGGTTCATCATCATGTGCTTCCACAGCAAGGCATTGACGGTGGGCATGACGAAGAAAGGCGAGATCAGCAGGATGCGCACCAGACCACGGCCGGGAAACGGCTCGTCAATCAGCAAGGCCAGCAAAATGCCACCGATCACGGTGACCAGAATGACGCTGCCCAAGAGCAACAGCGTGTTCATCACGGCCGTGCCGAACGAAGGGTCGGTCACAAAGTATTCAAAGTTCTCCAGGCCGATGAACCCGGACTGGTCGGGCTGCATCAGGTTGTAGCGGATGAGGGAGAAATAAATCGTCATCACCAGCGGCACGATCATCCACAGGAAGAGCGTGATCATGGCCGGGGCCAGCAGGATGCGGGGAAGAAATCGTTTCATGGAAATGCCTCTGGGAAAAAGGGGCGCGCAGGACAAGCCCTGCGCGCCAGCAATCAGTCAGCCACAGGTGGGCCGCCGTGCTTATTTGTAGTAGCCTGCCTTCTTCATTTCGCGTTCAGCAGCGACTTGCGATGCCTTCAGGGCAGCGTCCACGGTCGATTTGCCGGCCAGCGCCGCGCTCATTTGTTGGCCCACGGTGGTGCCAATGGCCTGGAACTCGGGGATGGCGGCAAACTGCACGCCCACATACGGGCTCTTGGGCAAGGTGCTGTCATTCGCATTGGCGCTGTCAATCGCGGCCTTCTCGGCGGCAGCAAACTTGGCGACCTTCAGGAACTCGGCATTGGTGTAAGTGCTCTTGCGCGTGCCGGTGGGAATGTTGCCCCAGCCCACTTCCTTGCCAATCAGGTTGATGTACTCCTTGCTGGTCGCCCAGGTCACGAATTTCGTGGCGGCATCCACTTTTTGTGAACCGGCCGGAATGGCCAATGCCCAGGCCCACAACCAGTTCGCGCCCTTGGGTGTGACGGCGGTGGGTGCTTGTGCAAACGCCACCTTGTCAGCTACCTTGGATTGCTTGGGATCGGTGATGAACGAGGCTGCAATCGTGGCGTCAATCCACATGCCGCACTTGCCTTCGTTGTACAGCGCCAGAATTTCGTTGAAGCTGTTGGCCGACGAGCCGGGAGGGCCGTATTTTTTCAGCAAGTCCACGTAGAAGTTGATGGAATCCTTCCAGGGCTTGCTTTCGAGCTGGGGCTTCCATTTCATGTCGAACCACTGGCCGCCGTTGGTGTTCACCAGCGTGGTCAGGAAGGCCATGTTGTCGCCCCAGCCTGGTTTGCCGCGCAGGCAGATGCCATACACGCCATTTTTCGGGTCATGAATTTTTGCGGCCAGGTCTTTGACTTCGGTCCAGGTGGGGTGGTCGCTGACCTTCACGCCAGCTTTGTCAGCCAGGTCCTTGCGGTACATGAGCATGGAGCTTTCGCCGTAGAACGGCGCTGCAAACAGCTTGCCGTCAACCGACAGGCCGTTTCGCATGGCGGGCAGCAGGTCGTCCACGTCATAGGCAGCGTTGGTCTTGAGTTCGGTCAGCCAGCCTTTTTTGCCCCAGATGGGGGTTTCGTACATGCCGATGGTCATCACGTCGAACTGGCCGCCCTTGGTGGCGATGTCCGTGGTGACGCGCTGGCGCAGCACGCCTTCTTCCAGCGTGACCCATTTGAGGGTGATGCCGGGGTTGGCGGCTTCAAATGCCTTGCTGTGCTTTTGCATCTCGATCATGTGGCCGTTGTTCACGGTGGCAATCACGAGCTCGGTTGCCGCGTGCGATGCACCGCAGAGCGACATGGCCAGGGCGGCGGCCACGGTAAGACGGGTTGTCAGTTTCATCGGAATGTCTCCTTGTTGTATGAAGTTGAATGCAATGTTCAATGCGTGGATGCAGTCTGCATTGACACCTCGAACGATACTGATCGCCTCGTGCAAGATTGGTACTCCAATCATCCTGATTGGTATTTAATTGCATATGAGGACTAGGATTTATACCTAGTTCTGTCAATTTCGTATTGTTTTTGATGGGAGTCGACGCTTCAGCCCTTGGTGTGGTGCCGTTTTCGTGTGGCCATTTGCCTTGGCGTGAGGGGTTCGTTCTGGATGATGGGATTGATCTGCCTGATTCAGGCTGTTAATGGATCTTTGCAGCAAGATTCTTTCTAGAATCATCCTATTCAAGGCAAAGAAAGCAATGACATATCTGCGCTGCACGCATACACTTTCCCTCCAGTTAGAGGCAACTCACCATCCGTGGGTTGTTCTTGACCCAGCCGCCCACAAGGCGCTCAACATTTGCATTTCGCCAGCATCCTGGAGACTCCCACAATGAACGCACCGCTGCCCGAACACATCCGCAAAGCACTTGAAACCGTGACGCTGGATGACAAGTACTCACTCAACTACGGGCGAGCTTTCATGAGTGGCGTCCAGGCACTGGTCAAGTTGCCCATGCTGCAGCGCCTGCGCGATCAACAGATCGGCAAAAACACGGCGGGTTTCATCAGTGGTTACCGGGGCTCGCCGTTGGGCGGTTATGACCAGGCGCTGGTCAAGGCCGAGAAGTACCTCAAGGCGCAGAACATCATTTTTCAGCCCGGTGTCAACGAGGAGTTGGCGGCCACGGCCCTGTGGGGCACGCAGCAGCTGGGTTTTGCGCCACCCGGCTCGAACAAGTTTGATGGCGTGTTTGGCATCTGGTATGGCAAGGGCCCGGGGGTGGACCGCTGCAGCGATGTTTTCAAACACGCCAATATGGCGGGCACCACCGAGTGGGGCGGCGTGATTGCCGTGGCCGGTGATGACCACATTTCCAAAAGCTCGACCGCCGCGCACCAAAGCGACCATATCTTCAAGGCCTGCGGCCTGCCGGTGTTCTTTCCGGCCACCGTGCAGGAAATTCTGGACCTGGGCATTCACGCCTTTGCCATGAGTCGTTTTTCGGGCGTGTGGGCGGGCATGAAAACGATCCAGGAAATCGTCGAGTCCAGCGCGACGGCCATGATTGACCCCGACCGCGTGCAAATCAAGATTCCGACGGATTTCGAGATGCCGCCCGGCGGCTTGCACATTCGCTGGCCGGACCACGCGCTCGACCAGGAAGCCCGGTTGTTCCATTACAAGTGGTACGCCGCGCTGGCCTACATTCGTGCCAATCGCCTGAACTACAACGTCATAGAAGGCCGGAACGACCGTTTGGGGCTGATCGCCAGTGGCAAGGCCTACAGCGATACACGTCAGGCACTGGTCGATCTGGGGTTGGACGATGCGACCTGCCAACAGGTCGGCATTCGTCTGCACAAGGTGGGTGTGGTGTGGCCGCTGGAGGCCCAGCTCACCCGCGAATTCGCCACCGGTCTGCAGGAGATTCTGGTCATCGAAGAGAAGCGCCAGGTGATTGAATACCAGCTTAAGGAAGAGCTTTACAACTGGCGGGCGGATGTTCGCCCCAATGTGCTGGGCAAGTTCAACGAGGGGGAGGGCGATTTCAGCGGTGGCGAATGGTCCAATTCCAACCCCACAGCCAATACCCTGCTGCGCGCCAATGCCGATTTGTCGCCCGCCCTCATTGCACGTGCGATTGCCCAGCGGGTGAAGAAGCTGGGCGTGGACGCGGCCATTGCTTCACGTATTGACGCGCAGCTGGCCATTCTCGAAGCCCGGGAACGCGCCATGCAGGTGATCGAACTCACGGGGACCCAAGGGGCCGAGCGCCAGCCCTGGTTTTGCTCCGGTTGTCCGCACAACACGTCGACCAAAGTGCCTGACGGTTCGCGTGCCATGGCCGGTATCGGCTGCCACTTCATGACGATCTGGATGGACCGTGCCACCGTGGGCTTTACGCAGATGGGCGGCGAGGGCGTTCCCTGGGTCGGGCAGCAGCCCTTCAGCCATGACCAGCACATGTTTGCCAACCTTGGCGACGGCACCTACTTCCACAGCGGGCTGCTAGCCATTCGCCAGGCCATAGCGGCCGGGGTGAACATCACCTACAAAATTTTGTACAACGACGCGGTCGCCATGACCGGTGGCCAGCAGGTCGGGGAACGGCCCGAAGGACACTCCGTTGTGCAGATAGCCCAGTCAATGCGTGCGGAGGGCGCTATCAAAATAATAGTGGTCACGGACGAGCCGGAGAAATACGAGCACATCACCGGCTTGCCCGAGGGCATCGCCATTGAACACCGCGACGAGCTGGACCGTATTCAGCGCGAGTTTCGCGAGATCAAAGGCACCACGGTCATCATTTATGACCAGACCTGCGCTACCGAGAAGCGTCGGCGCCGCAAACGGGGCACTCTGGTGGACCCGGCCAAACGCGTGGTCATCAACGAGCTGGTGTGTGAGGGCTGTGGCGACTGCGGTGTGCAGAGCAACTGCCTGAGTGTGGAGCCGCTGGAGACCGAGTTTGGCCGCAAGCGCCAGATCAACCAGAGTACCTGCAACAAGGACTATTCATGCCTCAAGGGGTTTTGTCCAAGTTTTGTCACGGTCGAGGGTGGCCAGCTCAAGAAAAAGATCAAGGGCCAAGGGCCGTCACCTTTTAATATGGGGCCGATGCCTGAACCTGTCGTGCCAACCCCTGAGGCGGTGAATGGCAAGGTCTGGGGCATTGTGGTGGCGGGCGTGGGCGGTACGGGCGTGATCACCATAGGCCAGTTGTTGGGCGTGGCCGCCCATCTGGAAGGCAAAGGCATCGTGACCCAGGATGCCGGGGGGCTGGCGCAAAAAGGCGGCGCCACCTGGAGCCATGTGCTCATTGGTGCCACCCAGAGCGACATTCGCACCACGCGCGTGGGCATGGCAGGGGCCGATCTCATCATCGGCTGCGATCCCATTGTGGCCGCAGGCAAGGAGACGGTGCTGCGCATGCGTGAGGGCCGCACCCATGTGGCCCTCAATTCACATGCGGCACCCACTGCGGCGTTTGTGACCAACGCCAATTGGGAAAACCCGTCTGAGGCCTGCGTCAGTGCCGTCGTCAAGGCCGTGGGGCTGGCGGCCGTGGGCGCCTTCAACGCCGATGCTGCCGCCACTCAGCTGATGGGCGACAGTATTTACACCAACCCCATGATGTTGGGCTACGCATGGCAAAAAGGCTGGATTCCGCTGGAGAAAGCCTCTTTGATCCGTGCGATCGAACTCAACGCCGTGGCCGTGGAGCAAAACAAAACCGCGTTTGAGTGGGGCCGCCGTGCGGCGCATGACTTGCAGGCATTCGACAAAGTGGTGACTCCGGGGCAAGTTGTGACTTTTATCAAGCGCACTTCGCTGGACGACCTGATTGCCAAACGTGTGGAGTTTTTGACCCGCTACCAGAATGCGGCCTATGCCGAAAGTTACCAAGTCTTTGTCCGGAAAGTTCGGGGCGTGGACGAGTCGGCCGGCGAGAAAAGTTTGGCGCTGACTGAGGCGGTGGCCCGATATCTCTTCAAGCTCATGGCGTACAAAGATGAGTATGAAGTGGCCCGGCTGCACTCCGACGGCAGTTTTCAGGCCAAGGTCAATGCCATGTTCGAAGGGGACTTCAAGCTCAACTACCACCTGGCGCCGCCCTTGCTGGCCAAAAAGAACCCCAAGGGCGAACTGCAGAAGCAGCAGTTTGGCCCCGCCATGCTGACCGCATTCAAAGTACTGGCGCGGCTAAAGGGCTTGCGCGGAACCGCCTGGGATGTTTTTGGACGGACAGAAGAGCGTCGTCATGAGCGGGCATTGATCACCGAGTACCGGGCGAGCATGGAAGAAATCGTGAGCGTTCTTGCGTCTGGCCACGGAGCCCGGCAGGCGGGTGATCGTTATCAACTGGCGCTGGGTATTGCCCGTATCCCTGAGCAAATCAAGGGTTTTGGGCATGTCAAGGCGCGCAATCTCATGGCGGCACGCCAGAATTGGGAGGCCCAACTGGCCCAGTTCCGCAGTTCGCAGGCCGCCCAAAAAGTGGCCTGAGACGCTTCCCAGGGGTCACACGGGCCCCGCATACAATGACGGGTTGCCTGTTTTTTGCACAGTTATGTGAGAAAACAGGCGCCGTGTCTTGTTGTCCTGATTCATTATTCTGGAGTTTCCCGTGTTTATTTCATCTGCTTTTGCCCAAACCGTCCCCGCTGCTGCCGCTGGTAGTGACATGCAGTCATCGCTCATGAGCATGCTGCCGCTGGTGCTGATGTTTGTGGTGTTGTACTTCGTGATGATCCGCCCCCAGATGAAAAAGCAGAAAGAGCATCGCGCCATGATTGATGCGCTGGCCAAGGGTGACGAAATCGCTACCGGCGGTGGCATGCTGGGCAAGGTGACCAAGCTGGGTGACAGCTACGTGTCTCTGGAAATCGCCAGCGGCGTGGAGATTCAGATCCAGCGCAGCGCTGTGGTTCAGGTCTTGCCAAAAGGCAGCATCAAGTAACTCCAGATTTCACAGACGGAAGAAGCGCGATCATGAATCGTTACCCAATATGGAAGTACGCGATCATCGTGGTCGCGCTCTTGGTCGGGGTGTTGTACACCCTGCCCAATTTCTTCGGTGAGGCGCCTGCCGTTCAGGTGTCGTCAGCCAAAGTAGCCTTCAAGGTGGACAGCGACACCCAGGCGCAAGTGGAAGCCGCGTTGAAAGCGGCGGGCGTCACGGCGGATTTGATCTCACGGGATGGCACCTCTATCAAGGCGCGTTTCGGCAACACCGAGACCCAGCTCAAAGCCAAGGATGCGATTCAGAAGGCACTGATTCCAGATCAAGCCAATCCGGGCTACGTGGTTGCGCTCAATTTGTTGTCACTGTCGCCGTCCTGGCTGACGGCTTTGCACGCGTCCCCCATGTTTTTGGGGCTGGACTTGCGGGGTGGCGTGCACTTCATGTTGCAGGTGGACATGCAAGCTGCATTGACTAAAAAGGCGGAGTCATTGACGGGCGATATTCGCACCAGCTTGCGCGAAAAAAATGTGCGTCATAGCGGTATCAGTCGCAACGCGCAGACGATTGAAGTGCGCTTTCGCGACACCGAGACACTGGCTGCCGCCAAAGCACTGATCCAGGACCAGTTTGCTGACCTGCAGACCGTGGATGCCCCGGACGGAACAGATTTCAAGTTGACCGCCTCCATCAAGCCCGAGGCCGCCCGCCGCGTGCAGGATCAGGCGCTCAAGCAAAACATCACCACCCTGCACAACCGAATCAATGAGCTCGGTGTGAGTGAGCCGGTCATTCAGCAGCAGGGACTGGACCGCATTGTGGTGGAGCTGCCGGGCGTGCAAGACACCGCCAAGGCCAAAGACATCCTGGGCCGCACCGCCACACTGGAAGTCCGCATGGTGGACGAAAGCAGCGAAGCCCGTGGTGCCGAGAGTGGCACCGCGGCCGTGCCTTTCGGGTCCGAGCGGTTTTTGGAGCGTAGCGGCCAACCTGTCATTGTGAAAAAACAGGTCATCCTGACCGGTGAAAACCTCACAGATGCCCAGCCCGGTTTTGACAGCCAGACCCAGGAAGCCGTGGTCAACCTGACGCTGGATGCCAAAGGCGCCCGCATTTTCAGGGATGTGACGCGTGAAAGCATCGGCAAGCGCATGGCGATCGTCTTGTTTGAAAAAGGCAAGGGCGAAGTCGTGACGGCCCCGGTGATCCGCTCCGAGATCAGCGGCGGGCGCGTTCAAATCTCGGGTCGCATGACCTCGATGGAAGCCAACGACACTTCGTTGTTGCTGCGCGCCGGCTCGCTGGCTGCGCCCATGGAGATCATTGAGGAAACCACCATCGGGCCCAGCCTGGGTGCGGAAAACATCGCCAAGGGCTTCAACAGCGTGACCTTTGGCTTCATCGCCGTTGCCGTGTTCATGTGCATCTACTACATGCTGTTTGGCGTGTTTTCCAGTATTGCTCTAGCATTCAATCTGTTGCTGTTGGTGGCTATTCTGTCCATGTTGCAGGCGACATTGACCTTGCCTGGTATGGCCGCGATGGCTCTGGTGCTGGGTATGGCGATTGACGCCAACGTGCTGATCAACGAGCGGGTGCGCGAGGAGCTCCGCAATGGCGCGTCGCCGCAGGCGGCCATCCACGCCGGTTATGACCGCGCCTGGGCCACCATTCTGGACTCCAACGTGACGACGCTGATCGCGGGTCTGGCGCTGTTGGCCTTTGGTTCCGGGCCGGTGCGAGGCTTTGCCGTGGTGCACGTCCTGGGGATTCTGACCAGCATGTTTTCGGGCGTCTTCTTCTCAAGAGGCCTGGTTAACCTATGGTACGGTCGTCAAAACAAGCTCAAAAGCGTGTCAATCGGTACGATTTGGCGCCCTGAGTCCGGAACTCAGGTCAAGTCGAACTAAGGGAAGACAGTCATGGAATTTTTCAAAATCAAACGCGACATTCCGTTCATGCGGCATGCGCTCATTTTCAATCTGGTTTCATTGGCGACCTTTTTGGCCGCAGTGTTCTTCCTGTTCAGCCGTGGTTTGCATCTCTCGGTGGAGTTCACGGGCGGTACCTTGATGGAGGTCACCTATTCACAGCCTGCAGACTTGAATGCGGTGCGCGCCACCGTGGCAAAACTGGGCTTGAACGATGTGCAGGTGCAGAACTACGGGACGGCTCGCGATGTGCTTATTCGTCTGCCGGTACAAAAAGGTGTGAGTTCTGCCCAGCAAAGTGACCGTGTGTTAGCTGCACTGAAAGAATCGGATGTGTCGGCGTCTTTGCGTCGTGCCGAGTTTGTTGGCCCCCAGGTGGGCGATGAATTGGCCACTGACGGTTTGAAGGCATTGGCTTTTGTGGTGGTCGGCATCATGATTTACCTGGCTTTGCGGTTTGAATGGAAATTCGCCGTTGCTGCCATCATTGCCAATTTGCACGACGTCATCATCATTCTCGGTTTCTTTGCATTTTTCCAGTGGGAGTTTTCCCTGCCCGTGCTGGCGGCTGTGTTGGCGGTGCTGGGTTATTCGGTCAACGAGTCGGTCGTCATCTTTGACCGGATTCGCGAGAATTTCAGGCGTTATCGCAAAATGAATTCCCACGAAGTGATTGACAGTGCCATTACCTCGACCATCAGTCGGACCATCATCACGCACGGTTCAACCCAGTTGATGGTGTTGTCCATGTTGCTGTTTGGTGGCGCGACGCTGCATTACTTTGCCCTGGCCCTCACCATCGGTATTCTGTTTGGCATTTATTCGTCGGTCTTTGTGGCCGCGGCCATTGCCATGTGGCTTGGCATTCAGCGCGAAGACTTGATCAAGGGCGGCACCAAGAAAGATGAAGATCCCAATGACCCGAACGCCGGCGCCACAGTCTGACTAGAATCGCGGGCATGGCGACTCAACCTTCTTTTTCACAGAGAGCCGAGCTGGCACAGGAGACACGCAAGCGCTTTGTGAATGAGGCCGGACGCGCCCTGGTTGAGCTGTCAGCGGCTGTGCAAGAGCGGCTCACCAACTTGATGGATGAAGCCGCGCCGTCGCGGGACATGCAGACCCGGCGAGACGCCTGGACCTTTTACCAACGCAACCGGACCGCCTGGGTGGATGCCACCCTGAAGGACTGGCAGGCGGCCTTGAAGCCGCCAGAGGTTGCGCCCCAAAAGGATCTGGATGGTGGTTTCGAACTCGTGGGGACCGAGGTGGTCGAGAACAAGATCATGGCCTCACGCTTGGTGTTGGGCGTGGCCGAAAAGCTCAATTCCGTGCTGAATGACCTCAAGGTACGCATCAAGTTCCTGGAAAGCACAGAAGATTTGGCGGGGCACGACATCTTGCGTCCTGAAGTGCTCGTGCTGTTGATGGTCGAGCAATGGGCCCATGTGGGCATGCCGCGCGCCACCTGGCTCTTGGTCAATGACCTGGTGCTCAAGCTGCTCTCGGAGAACCTTAAAAAGGCTTACGCCAATTGCAATGATTTCCTGATCAAGCAGGGTGTCATGCCAACCATCGAGTTGAAGGACCGCGTCAAGCGTATTCCATCTGCGCCCCCGCGTGGCGGTCCGTCGGGCGCAACAATGCCGGGGCAACTGCAGCAGGAGCGTCAGCCTGGCGGTGACACCGGACCGAGCGGTTACAACGGCGATCCTGGACCTCAGGGTTACGCGGGTGGCTACCCTGCTGGACAAGGTGCCGCAGGTCAGGAGACCCCGGGTCAGGGCGTCTCTGCAAGGGCTGCTTCTGGGGGTGCATTTGGAGGACGCCTTGGCTGGGGCAGTCCCGCGGGATCGGGGTCGATGCCGATAAAGTCCGGAACGGCACCGATGCCGCCTCAATCACAGTCTGATCGGTATGGATCGAATTTTGGTGGGGCATCTGACGAAACCCGCTTGATGACCTCGGTCACGCCCCTGGCTCGTGCCCGCACGCGTGCACAAGGTGTTTTGGGGCAACTCAAGCGGTTGTTGGTGGGCTCGGTTGATGCCGGTTTTGAGGCGACTCATTACCTGCCGCCGTCTCCGGCATTGGTGGCGGCGATGGCTGAACAAACCAGGCCAGCAGGCGGCTATTCAGGCGGCGGTATTGTGGAGGATTACAGCCCCGCAGGCGTGGCACGTGTGGCCGGTGAGTTGCGACAGAAAACAGCCGAGCTCAAGAGCAAGGCCGAGACCAAAAGCGAAAAAGCCACGATTGAAATCGTCGCCCTGATGTTCCAGTCTATTTTGCAGGAAGACCGGATTCCTCCTGGCATTCGGGTGTGGTTCGCCCGTCTGCAAATGCCGGTGTTGCGGGTCGCTTTGGCAGAACCGGACTTCTTTGGCACTTTGAACCACCCAGCCCGGCAGTTGATTGACCGCATGGGCTCCTGCGTGATGGGCTTTGATGCCAGTGGTGCCCATGGCGGAGCGCTTGAGATGGAGGTCAAACGTGTCGTGCAGGTGATTGAGCAATACCCCGAAACCGGCAAACGGGTGTTCCAGCTTGTGTACGACGAGTTTCAGAAATTCCTGACCCAGTTTTTGACCGGCAAGGCCTCGACCCAAAAAGTCGTGAGCGTGGCGCAGCAGGTTGAGCAAAAAGAGACCTTGACGATCCAGTACACGATCGAGATGCGCAACATGCTCAAGGACATGCCGGTGCGCGAGGAGATCCGGGAGTTTCTCTTCAAGGTCTGGGCTGATGTGCTGGCGGTGGCCGCTGTGCGCAAAGGTCCGCAGCATGCCGAAACGCTGGGGCTCAAAAAATCAGCCACAGACCTGGTCTGGGCCGCCAGTGCCAAGCCCAATCGCAGTGATCGTGCGCGCGTCATTCAGGATTTGCCCCAGCTGTTGCAGAAACTGCGCGCCGGCATGACCATGCTCGGCGTCGGATCCTCGGCTCAGGAGGCGCACATCAAGGTGGTGAGCGACACGCTCGCCGATGCCTTCCTGTCCAAGACCCAGGCCATTCCCAACGAGCAGATTCAGGCGATGGCGGCGCGATTGGCCAACCTGGAAGACTTCGTCAGTGAAGATGGCATGGGCGATCTCCCACTGGATGCCCAGAGCATCGAAATGATGCTGGGCATGGATGCGTCCATGATTGACGTGGTGGCCGATGGGGGCTCCAAACCGACGGCAGCGATGCTGGCGTGGGTGCAGGAGCTGCAGTTGGGCTCGTGGTTTACGCTGGACCATAACGGCCTGATCGCTCAAATTCAGTTTGCCTGGCGCAGCGACCGCAAGCATTTGAATTTGTTTGCGTCCACCGACGGTCGCAGCTACCTGATTCAGGCGGGTCGTCTGGCAGCCTACCTGCAGGCCGGGCTGCTCTTGCCGCAAGAAGAAGAAACACTGACCGTGCGCGCCACACGTGACGCATTGGTCAAGCTCGAAGCCAATCCCGAGCGCTTGTTGGGCTGACCGGCTGGCCCTTAATGGGCGACCCGGTTGATGCTGTTGTCACACAGCTCATCGAGCACCAGCGGATCGGGTTCTTCGCCCAGGCTCCAAAACACCATCAAGACAATGATCTTGAGATCGTCCAGGGGAACCGTGTGCCCCGGCGCTGCCATCGCGCGGTCGATCACGATTTCCCGCATGTGCGGTGGCAATACACCCGCGCCTTCGAGGAAGGTGACAAATCCGAGGCATTCGGCCCCCAGATGATCCTGCTCAGCTGTTGAGTAAACCCGCATGCTCAGCGGGGACTGGGCGACCTGGGTGGGGCTGGAGGGTAACGCAGGGCTGCTCTCGTCGCCTTTTGATTCAGGGGGGCGCAGGCCGCTGGCCGCCAGATTCAATTCATTGAGCCACGTCAGGGCCTCCTGAATTTCTTCGGCATCAAAGCCGACTGCATTTAATTTGCGCTCAAGGTGAGCGGACTCGGGACATGCATCACCGCGCCAGTAATTCTCGTAAACGAACACAAGGACTTCAAACATGGCCCCAATATATCGCGAATGTGAAGGCCCAAAAGCTTAATTTGGAGGTCACATTGGACTTATCGGCCAATTCCGGCTTTATGCCCTGTTTAGCCTCTGAAACAGGCCGCCCGGCAAGCGGGCCACCAGGCCGTCCAGTTCCAGGGCCATCAACTGGGCTTGCAGGTTGGCGGTGTCCATGCCGCAACGGGCTTGCAAGGCATCCAGGCCAACCGGGTCGAAGCCCAAAGAAGTCAGTAGCGCCTCGTCGGCGCCCATCAGAGGCTCTTCCGCTGACGCTTCCAGGCTGGCGGTGAGCGACGTACCCGCAAACAGCACCCCCGAATCCAGCTTCAACTCTTCCAGCACGTCCTGCGCCGACTCCACCAGCTTGGCGCCTTGTTTGATGAGGGCATGGCAACCGCGTGCCTGGGTGGAGTGAATGGAGCCGGGGATGGCGAAGACTTCCTTGCCTTGTTCCGCCGTCAGCCGTGCGGTGATCAGCGAGCCGGATTTCAGCGCGGCCTCCACCACCAGGGTGCCCAGCGACAGCCCGGCGATGATGCGGTTGCGCTTGGGGAAATTCGCCGTCAGTGGTGGTGTGCCCAAGGGGTACTCGCTCACCAGCAGGCCGTTTTGTGCAATGCGGTGGGCCAGGTCATAGTGGTTCTTGGGGTACACACGGTCCAGGCCGGTGCCCACCACCGCCACGGTGGCGATGCGGTTTGAGCCTGCCTCAGCCGTCTCCAGCGCGCCTTCATGCGCTGCGCCGTCCACGCCCAGTGCCAGGCCGGACACGACCGTCAAGCCCGCCTCGCTGAGGGCTTTGGAAAAATGCCGCGCATTGGCCGCACCTTGCGGTGTGGGGTTGCGGCTGCCCACCACCGCAATGCAGTTGGATAAACGATTTGCTATTGAATATATAGCTGACTGTGCAGGTTCGGCGGTGGCTGCGGCCATTTTTTGTTCAAAAATACCGGCCCCCATCAGGTACAGCATCAGCGGCGGGTCGTCCATGGTCAGCAGCGACGCCGGGTAGTCTGGGTCGCCCAACACCACGATGTGACGCTGGGCCTTGCCTTCGCCGGTATCCGACAACCAGGCCCATGTCACGTCCAGCAGTTTGGCGAGTTCGGGCGGTTCGACTTGCAATGCAGTGGCCTGGGCCTGGCTGACGACCTGGCGCAGGGCGGTCGCCGGTTGGTCAAACACAGCGCCCGGCAACCCAAATGCCGCCAGCAGCTTGCGGGCGGTGCCGTTGCCAATGCCGGGCGTGAGGGTCAGGCGCAGCCAGCCACCCAGTTCTTCGCGTTCCATGGGCGATGCCTGCCAGAGCATTTATTGACGCGGGTCGACGAGACGGTCGCCGACTTTGACGCCATCCACAATCTCCAGCACCAAGGCGTAAGACAGGCGGTCGAAAGTCCGGAACACCATCAGCAAACCGTTGCGTTCATCGGGCAATTTCAGTTCAGTCCGTTTTTCATCCGTCTTGTCGATGAGGCGGGCGCCGTCTTTCAGGATGGCCATCACATGGCCGCTCTCCATGCCGTCACGGGTGCCACGGTTGATCACCACCACCTGGTTTTGTGCTGCGTTCACCACCGCGCTGCCGTACACCGAGACGATGCGGCCGTCCACCTTGCCGGTGGGCGCGTGAGGCACGTAGCTCAAGACCTGCTGCGGCGGTTCGGGCAACAGCCGGTCGCCCACCCGCATTTCCTCCTTGGCCGCCACGATGTCAATCGTGGCCGGAATGATGTCAACGCGTGGCTTGCCGTCTTTGTCGGTCGAATCCTGCACGGACTCGCCGCGAGCCAGCACGGCTTTGCCGACGTACTGCGCCTCATAGCCCAGCACCTCGCCCGTTCCCGGGTCTTTCAGCGGTGTGGCGTTGCGGAAAACGCGGTACGCCTTCTGCTTTTGCCGAACGTCGTCCACCAGCGTGGCGTCACCCTGGCCTCGCGCATAGGCGCGGTCGCCGCGGGTGAGCAAGACCCGGCCTTCCTGGGCTGCAACAATGCGCGGGGCCGCCTTCAGGCCGTTTTCGTCGACGATCACGGGCTCGGCCAAAAAGGGCTCAATGAGGTGGTTTTTCAGCGTTGGCAAGGCATCGTCTGCCAGGCTTTCCTACCGGATGCGGGGGGACAGGCGAACCGTGTTGGGTGCGCCGTCGTTGGCGCCAGATGGCCGGGTGCGCAGGGTGGCGCGCCCGTCTTTCTTCTCCAGGTACAACTTTTGCCCTGGGTAAATGAGGTGCGGGTTCTTGATGTCGTCCAGGTTCATGCCCCACAGCTCGGGCCAGCGCCAGGGAGTCTTCAGGAAGATGCCGGAAATGGCCCACAGGGTGTCGCCGCGTTTCACGGTGTAGTCGTCGGGCGCATTGGCGGCCAGTTCACTCAAGGGCACGCCTGACTGGGCAACCTGGGCTGCGGTGGCCTTTTGGGCTGCCGTGGTCGGGTAGGTCTGTGCGCCGGCCGATGCGGGCCACACAGCGCTGGTCAGAACTGCCAGGGCAGCCATGGCGATATTGAATTCGACTTTGGTTTTCGCCATTGTGTGTTTTGTCCGTTGAAATTCTTGATAAATCACGCGCGATTTTCCTCTCAAGCCCTTGATTCGGCAACGTTTTCTGGTCCGGGTCCGTGCCGGACTTCTCAAAAGTAGCGAAAATAACGACATCTTTGAAGAGAACCCATGGCCTTATTACCCATTCTTTGCTTTCCCGACCCGAAACTTCACACCGTGGCCAAACCGGTCCTGGCGGTGGACGAACGTATCCAGCAACTCATTGCCGACATGCTCGAAACCATGTACGACGCCAAGGGCATTGGCCTGGCGGCCACGCAGGTCAATGTACACGAACGACTGATCGTGATTGACGTGTCGGAAGACCGCGACCAGCCGCAGGTGCTCATCAACCCCCAGATCATCTGGCACAGCGCGGAGACCCACCTCAACGAAGAAGGATGCCTGTCGGTGCCGGGTATTTACGATGGTGTGGAGCGCTTTGATGCCGTCAAGGTCAGTGCGATGAATGGCGAAGGCAAAACCGTGGTTATTGAAGCCGACGACCTGCTGGCGGTGTGCATTCAGCACGAGATGGATCACCTGATGGGCAAGGTGTTTGTGGAGTATTTGTCACCCCTGAAGCGGGACCGCATCAAGAAAAAAATGCTCAAGGCCTTGCGCGAGGAACAGCGGTGAGATTGATTTACGCCGGCACGCCCGAGTTTGCGCGGGTCGCGCTGGCGCAACTCCACGCGGCCGGGCACGACATTGTGCTGGTGCTGACCCAGCCCGACCGGCCCGCCGGACGCGGCATGAAGCTGCAGGCCTCGGCCGTCAAACAGTACGCGCTGGACCATGGCATACCGGTTGCGCAGCCACGCAGCTTACGCCTGGACGGCAAATACCCTGAAGACGCGGCTGCCGCGCGTGTCACCATCGAGGCCGCCCAGGCTGACGCCATGGTGGTGGCCGCCTACGGGTTGATCCTGCCGCAATGGGTGCTGGAGGCGCCCACGCGCGGTTGTTTCAATATTCACGCCTCGCTCTTGCCACGCTGGCGTGGTGCGGCACCGATTCACCGTGCGATTGAAGCGGGGGACGCCGAGACCGGTGTCACGATCATGCAGATGGACGCCGGGCTGGACACGGGCGACATGTTGTTGGTTGAAAAAACACCCATGGCCGCCACCGACACCACGGCCACCCTGCACGACAAGCTGGCCGCTCAAGGGGGCCGCCTGATGGTTGAGGTTCTGGCATTGGCGGCAAGCGGTCGCCTGCAACCGGTGCGCCAGCCCGAAGAGGGCGTCACCTACGCGCACAAAATTGAAAAACACGAAGCCGCCATTGACTGGGCGCAGCCTGCCGCATTGATCACCCAGCGCATTCGTGCGTTCAATCCCTTCCCCGGCGCCAGCGCTACTGTGAACGGCGAAACACTCAAAATCTGGTCTGCAGGTGTTGCGTTGGGTATACCCCCGGTGGATAGGGGATTTGGATCAATTCTGGCTGTAGCCCCCGACAGTATTGAGGTGGTAGCTATGAATTCGATAGTAACTATCACCGAGCTGCAGCGCCCCGGTGGCAAACGCCTGGGGGTTGCCGATTTTTTGCGCGGGTTTGACCTGCAGCCCGGCATGCTCTTCGAGAAGCGCGAAGCCTAGTGTTTTTCCTCAAGGCCAACTACCGCCACCCCGAGTTCCGCCAGGGCGCGCTGCATGCCATGGCCGTGGCGCCAGGCATCGCCGCCTGGGGCCTGATGACGGGCGTGACCATGATGAAGTCGGGCATGAGCCTGGTCGAATCGTTGCTCATGGGGGTGATCGTGTTTGCGGGCAGCTCACAACTCGCTGCCATCCCGCTGTTGGCGGCGGGGGCGCCGATGTGGGTGATCCTGGCCACGGGGTTTTGCGTCAACCTGCGTTTTGTGGTGTTCAGCGCCCACATGCGGCCCTATGTCATGCACCTGCCCCTGTGGCAGCGGCTGGTGACGGGTTACCTCACGGCCGATTTGAGCTATGTGCTGTTCACCAAGCGCTACCCGCACCATGGTGGCGACGCCGGGCAACTGCGCGCCCAGCAGGCCTATCTCGCTGGCAACTGCGGTGTGCTCTGGGTTGCCTGGGTGGCATTCAGTGTGCTGGGCGTGGTGCTGGCCAACTTCATTCCCACCCACTGGGGCCTGGGTTTTGCCGGGATTTTGGCCCTGCTGGGTATCTTGTGTTCGCTGGCTTCCAGCCGGTTGCGCCTGGTGTCGGCGGGGGTGGCGGGTGCGGCTGCCGTGGCGGCTTTTGCCCTGCCGTTCAAGCTCAATATTCTGGTGGCCATCGCCGCAGCCGTGGCCATGTGCCTGATGCTGGAACACACACCGTTGGCCCGGCGGCGAGCACCATGACGGGCAGTACCGACCTTTGGACCGTGGCCGTCATTGTGGGCTTGACGGCGGTGAGCGTCATCACGCGGTGCTTCTTTTTCATCTCCAGCAAGCCCTGGACATTGCCGCATTGGGCCCAGCGCGGGCTGCAATACGCGCCGATTGCGGCGTTGTCCGCCGTCATCGTGCCTGAAATGGTCATGACGCAGGGGCACTTCATCAGCACCTGGCAGGACGCCCGGCTGTTCGCTGCCGTTGCAGGTGCGGCCTGGTTTTTCTGGCGTAAAGGCGTCGGACAAGCGGTGCTGGGCACCATCGTGGTGGGCATGGTCGTGTATTTGCCCTTGCATCTTGGTTTGGGCTGGTAGAGCGTCCCGTGCGCGGGTACCTGTCTTGTGCAATAGCCCTACAGTCAATATAGACAACGTAGATAAGGTTTTTAGGCGGCGGATAAAACCATCAGCATCAGACGAAGTTTGACAGCCGCAACGACTCACGGAGTAACCTGGCCATGCGCATCAACGAACCCATCACCCGGCAAAGTTATGCGTTCCCTGCTGACCAAACCCTGGTCTCCGTGACCGACCGCAAAGGCTGCATCACCGATTGCAACCCTGTCTTTATTTATTGAAGTCAGCGGCTTTTCCGCTGCCGAATTGCTGGGCTAACCGGTGCGATTTTTCAGGCCTTGTCCTGCGGGCTCTCAGCCCGGGCATTCTTGGAAAACTTGTCATCGTCCAAATGCTGGCTGCAGCAGCCATTGTGTTTTCAGCCGGACTCGGCATGCCCTTGTGGTTGACTGCTGCGGTGGGCACTGCTGCCGCAGCCGCAGCGTTTTGGGCAACCTGGGCGCTGGCGATCAAGCCCTTGCAGTCGCTGGTCATCGGGGGCGGCGGACTCGTCGGCCAGCTTCAACAAGGGTTGATGCAAATGTCCGTCAACCTGCGTACGGTGGTGCGTGATGTGCGTCAGGAAGTGGGCCACCTGGGCAGCGTCGTGCAGGAGATTGCGGATGGCAACCAGGCGGTGCAATCCGTGGCCGAGACCATGCGCGGCATCACCGACTCGTCGGCCCGCATCAGCACCGGCAGTGAGCAAACCACGGGCATTTCACAAATCAATGAAGCCGTGACCCACATGGACTCCATCACCCAGCAAAACGCGGCGATGGTGGAAGAACTGGCCGCGGCTGCCAAGTCCCTGCTGGGGCAGGTCGAAGGAGTCAGCAACTCCATGCGGCTGTTCCGCCTGGCCCGTGGCGAACTGACCCTGTCCCGGATGGATGCCGTGACCCTCAGAAAAGAGCACAAACAAGCCCGGTTGCATTGAGTTTTACCAGGCTCAATCCATCTTGCCAGGGCGCCCCACTATGGGCAAATAATGGCATGCTCCTGCTGCAGGACATGGAAAAACGGCTTCAGAAACAGACCGTGCCGCCGATACATCAAACAGATGTACTTAATGTCGGCAGTCGCCCGGCATAAAAAACACTTTTACACCAGGGATCACCATGACGGCATCTAAACAGCTCAGTTTGGCCCAGCGAACTTATCTCATCAGCGGGCTATTGGTCGCAGGCATGGTCATTGTGGCCATCATGGTGATGATGCTGATGAAAAGCGTGTCTGACGACACCCGCATCATCAGGGAGCGGGCCGTGCCCCAGCTCGCGCACATTGCTGAGATTGAACTCAACGTGACCCGCACCTCCCTGCAGTTGCGCCACGCCATCCTGGCTCGAAACCCTGACGAGATGAACATCGCACTGGCGGACGTTGAGGCCAAGCGCAAGCTGCTGTCTGACGAGTTTGATGAATTAAAACAAGGCATGGTGACCGACGCCGGGCGCCAGGCCTACGCCCCCCTGCCCGGGCTGGCGGCGGCCTTTTGGACCAAGGAAGACGAAAACATCAAGCTCATCAAGGACGGGCAAAAAGAAGCCGCTTTTGCCTTCCTGGCCGACGTGACCGTGCCCGCGCGCAACCTGCTGCTCAGCCCCTTGGCCGCCGAGAAAAAACGCCAGGGTGAGGTCTTGACAACCGCGCTGGACGGCGTCGTGGACGGGTCCAACCTGGCCCGCAATTCGGTGCTGGTGGTCGTGGTGTTGGTGACTTTGGGGTTGTTGGGCTTTGCCCTTTACATGGTGCGCGTCATGAAACAGCTGGGCGCCGAACCCGGTGAGCTAAAAGAGGTGGCCGATGCCGTGGCGGCGGGCAACCTCGCGGTGTCCATTGTGCTGCACCCCGGTGACTCCAGCAGCATCATGGCCGCCATGAAATCGATGACCAACAACCTGGCGCGCACCGTGCAGTCGGTGAGGCAAAACGCCGAAGGGGTGGCCACCGCCAGCGCTGAAATCGCCCAGGGCAACCATGACCTCTCAAGCCGCACCGAGCAGCAGGCCAGCGCGCTGGAAGAAACGGCGGCCTCCATGGAGGAGCTCAGCGCCACCGTGCGGCAAAACGCAGACAGCGCCCGCCAGGCCAACCAGTTGGCCATGAGCGCCAGCTCGGTGGCCGCTCAGGGTGGGCAAGTGGTCGGCCTGGTGGTGGAGACCATGAAGGGCATCAACGAATCGTCCGGCAAGATTGCCGACATCATTCAGGTCATTGACGGCATTGCGTTTCAGACCAACATTCTTGCCCTCAATGCCGCGGTCGAAGCGGCCCGGGCTGGTGAGCAGGGGCGCGGTTTTGCTGTGGTGGCCAGCGAGGTGCGCTCGCTGGCTGGGCGCTCGGCCGAGGCCGCGAAAGAGATCAAGTCATTGATCAACGCCAGCCAGGAGCGTGTGGCGCACGGCGGCGCCCTGGTGGACCAGGCGGGCTCCACCATGACCGAGGTGGTCGCTTCCATCCGACGCGTGACCGACCTGATGGGCGAGATCAGTGCCGCCAGCTCCGAGCAAAGCGCCGGTGTTTCCCAGGTGGGTGAAGCCGTCACGCAGATGGACCAGGTAACCCAGCAAAACGCGGCGCTGGTGGAGGAGATGGCGGCGGCGGCCAGCAGCCTCAAATCGCAGGCTCAGGAGCTGGTGCAAACCGTGGCCGTGTTCAACCTGGGGGGCGACAGCCACTACGCCATGCGTCCGCCCCAGTCCACAGCTTCAAAATTTATAAGAAATAAGCCTCTAGCCCAGGTAGGACGTGCACAAGTAGCTATCAAAACAGTAGCAAAAAAGCAAACGGCACCGACGAAGCTGCCAGCCCCCGTGTCGGCTGTGCCGCCGAAGGCGAGCACCAAAGCAGCGCCGGTGGCGAACGGTGATGCTGACTGGGAAACTTTTTGAAATCGGCCAGGCAGTTCCTGGCGGGTGCGCCTGGCCGAGGTGCGTGAAATGGCGCCGATGCGGGTCTGAAAACGTCGTCTGGCGGTTGTTGGCAGGCTCCTACAATCTGACAAATTTTGTTTAACTACTGTCAGAGGTTTTCATGAACGTCATCCGCTTCTCCGATCTGTGCACACAAGGCCAGGTGACTGGCAAACGCGTTTTTATCAGGGCTGACCTGAATGTGCCGCAAGACGACACGGGCGCGATCACCGAAGACACCCGCATTCGCGCCTCCATTCCCTGCATTCAGATGGCGCTGGACGCTGGCGCAGCGGCGGTCATGGTCACCTCCCACCTGGGGCGTCCGACGGAAGGCGAGTTCAAACCTGAAGATTCATTGGCGCCCGTGGCCCAACGCATGGGGGAGTTGATGGGACGTGAGATCCCCTTGCGCGCCAACTGGGTGGACGGTGTCAGCGTGGAGCCCGGCCAGTTGGTGATGCTGGAGAACTGCCGCCTCAACAAGGGCGAGAAGAAAAACAACGAAGAACTCGCCAAAAAAATGGCGGCCCTGTGCGACATTTTTGTGCACGATGCTTTTGGGACGGCGCACCGCGCTGAAGCCTCGACCTATGGCATCGCCCAGTTTGCCAAGGTGGCGTGCGCCGGTCCGCTGCTGGCGGCGGAGATGGATGCCATCACGCTCGCCCTGGCCAACCCGAAACGGCCTTTGGTGGCCATCGTGGCGGGCTCCAAAGTGTCCACCAAGCTCACCATTCTCAAAAGCCTGGCCGACAAGGTGGACCAGCTCATTGTGGGGGGCGGTATTGCCAACACGTTCATGCTGGCTTCCGGTCTGAAGATCGGCAAAAGCCTGGCCGAGCACGACCTGCTGGCCGAGGCCCGCGCCGTGATGGACGCCATGAAGGCCCGCGGTGCGGCGGTGCCGATCCCGACCGATGTGGTTACCGCCAAATCGTTTTCGCCAGATGCTGTGGCCACCGTCAAAGCCGCCACCGATGTGGCCGATGATGATCTGATTCTTGATATTGGCCCGCAGACCGCCGCCGCGCTGGCAACACAGCTGAAAGCGGCCGGCACCATTGTCTGGAACGGCCCCGTGGGTGTGTTTGAGTTTGCGGCGTTCGAGAACGGCACCAAGGTCATTGCCCATGCCATTGCCGACTCCAGCGCCTTCTCCATCGCCGGTGGGGGCGACACGCTGGCGGCCATTGCCAAATACGGCATTGAAAAACAGGTGGGCTATATTTCCACAGGAGGCGGTGCGTTTCTCGAAATCCTGGAAGGCAAGACGCTGCCGGCATTTGAGATCCTGACCCGCCGCGCGGCAGGCTAAAGCGCCCACATGACATCAATCAACTCCGCTTCATCGCAAACCGGTCAAAGTACTTCCGCGCAAACGCAAGGCTATTTCGACCGTGAAAAGGGCGTTGACATGATGGGTTCTGATGCGTCCTTGCGCAAAATAATGGTCAGTGTAGAGGTCAGTCTGGCCAGCGGTCTCCCTGAAATAGGGGTGGCCTTGGAGAGCGGCGATGTGGCCGCTGCCAACCGCCTTTTGCATGCCATCAAGGGTTATGTGCCTATTTTCTGTACGGAGGCCTTGGTGGCGCACGTGGTGGAGGTTGAGCAACTGAGCAAGACGGAAGGTGTGGCCGTGGTGCGGCCTGCATTTGCCGAGCTGGCGCCGAAATTTGAGGTGCTTCTCCAGGAAATCCGGACTTATGTGGCACAAGCCTGACGCCGTTAGCCGCGGCGATCCGTTTTGATGCCTTGTGCCGCCCATACTGCGGCGGCAGAAGTCTTTGACTAAGGGACTTCACTTTTATTGAAAACTGTCGATAGAACCAACAAGATGAAGATCACAAGCGCTCGGGTAATGGTGGTGGATGATGATGCGGTCATGCGGACGTTCGTGGTGAATTCGCTGCGGCGGCTGGGGATTCAGGCGATTGAAACCTGTGTCGATGGCGCCAGCGCCTTGACATCGGTTGAAGCCTTCAACCCCGACCTGATTTTGACGGACATCCATATGGAGCCGATGAATGGACTTGAGCTCGTTCGGATATTGCGCAAACACCCCAACGTGGCATTGCGAAAAATCAGGGTGATTTTCATGAGTGCTGATTCCAGCACGGCCACGCTGGAAGAGGCCATGCCTTTGGGAACCTATGGTTATATTGTCAAGCCGCCCAGGCCAGAGAGTCTGCTTGCCAAGCTGGAGTTTGCCCTGAAATAGAGTCGTTATTCAGGGTTTTTATTGATTTGAAATTTTCTACAGTTGACGTTCGCTCTGTGAGGCGAATTTATTTGTGAGTGCCATGACCACTGATTCAAACAATAAATCGGCCGGCTTTTTTCGCCCCGGCGTCGCCCTGATGATGCGATTGAGCGGCCCTGTGAAATTTTGGGGCCTTCATGTGCCCTTGCTGCTCATCCTGGGTGTCGTGCTGGCGCTGCACCTGGATAGCCTGGCAACCCAATATCACCTGATGCCGGTACAGCGGGCGTCCCTGCGTTTCGAAATCATGGCGACGGTCGTCGTGTCCGTCGTGGGTCTGCTGCTTTGGTGGTACCTGCTGATGAGCTTCTTTCGCAGCAGTCAAATGGACCATGCCCACACAGAGAGGGCCATTGAGTTGGCGTCCAACGGGGACCTGACGATCATGGCCACTTCCGGCATCGGCACATTGGGTGAATTTGGCCGCCATCTGGATGTGATGATGGCCAAAATGTCGAGCATCGTGGCCAATATCCGCACGGCCGCCGTGTTGCTTGGCGATTCCGGCAAGCGCCTGGTGGAAGACACGCGATCCCTGTCAGATCGCGCCAACGCGCAAGGGCAGCATTTGCAGCAGACCTCCATGCATGTGCGCCGCGTGAGTGAGACCGTGGCCCGCAATGCCGAGGCCTCGCAAGAAATCAGCCTGATGACCGATAGCCTGCACAAGGAGGCAGATTCCGCTGGCAAGTTGATGCACCAGGCCGTGCAGGGCATGGGGCCCTTGCAGGTCACCTCCGGTCGCATGTCGGACATCATTGCCACCATTGACGGCATTGCCTTTCAGACCAACTTGCTGGCGCTGAATGCTGCCGTTGAGGCTGCGCGTGCCGGTGAGCAGGGTCGTGGTTTTGCCGTGGTGGCGGCAGAGGTTCGCAATTTGGCCAAACGAAGCCAGGTCGCCGCCGCTGAGGTTCGTGGCTTGATTGCAGAATCTTCCACCCGGGTCAGCACCACGGTCTCGGAGATCAGGCAGGTGAGCGAGATGATGGAGAGCCTGGTGGCCGGTATCGGGAAAATATCCGTGAATGTGAATGTCATGGCCGAGGGCAGTGCGGCGCAAAGCTCGGCTTTGGAAGAGGTCGTGAACGCTGTGGGTGACCTCGACGTCCTGACTCAGGAAAACGCGGGACTGATCGCGCGCGCGGCTGAAAACTCTGAGCGCATGATTGCCCAGGCTTCCGCGCTGGAAATTTCGGTGGGCGATATCCAGTTGCGTCAGGGCACGGCAGACCAGGCTCGTGAACTTGTCTTTGACGCGTTGCACCATGTACGTAGCATGGACATGGACCGGGCAGTCGTTGATTTTCAGGATCCACGGGGTCGTTTCATTGACCGTGATCTTTATGTTTTTGTTCTCAATCGGCAGGGGTATTACGTGGTGCACGGCGCCATTCCGCAGCGGGATGGCACCAGCCTGAACGATATTGCGGGTCTGGATGCCCACAAATTGGTGACCGATGCCTGGGTGGCCTGCGACGACAACCAGGGGGGGTGGGTCACCTATGCCATCACCAATCCGCTCACCGGCGACATCCAGGCCAAAATTTCCTATGTGGTTCCGCTGGACGACAACCGTTTGCTTGGTTGCGGCTGCTACCTCAATTCGGAGTGGCTGGACTTGTAAATATTTTGTTGCGTGTGCCGATATGGGGTTATTAGCAATGATTCCATGCAAGTCCCGGCGCTGCAGACCAGCGCCGCGGGCACGCCGGAAGTCCTTGTAGAGAGTGATGCCCTGGTGGCACGGTGTACCGCCGTGTTGCCGGTTTGGGCTCGTCATCTGGACATGGCGGAGCAGCACCATGACCCTGGCAAGAGCGCCTTGTCTGGTTCGACGCCAACCCCGAACACTGATATTGAAACGACTTTTTTTGAAGGCATTTTCAATGGCGCCAAGGACTGGATGGTCAAGCCGTTTTCGCCCAGTTCATTGCTCAATGCAGTCTCCAGACTCTGCCTTCCTTGATTCCTGTTGCAACTAGACCCGACCGGGGCTAGAGGCTAATTTGGCAATATTTTTCCAGCAAATTTCTCAGAGCGGCTGAATTGATGGGCTTGGACAGGTGGGCGTCCATACCGGCCTGCAAGCAGGCCTCACGGTCAGCGTCCATGGCATTGGCGGTGACCGCGACGATGGGCGTGTGTTGCGAGGCCGCTTCCATCGCCCGAATCAACTGCGTGGCCTCAATGCCGCCCATCACCGGCATTTGCATGTCCATCAGCACGATGTCCCAGGGGGCCGTGGGGAAAAGCTCAACAGCCCGCTGCCCGTTGTCGGCCAGCACCACGGTGTGTCCCCATTGTTCCAGCAGGACCGTGGCCAGCAATTGGTTCACAGGATGGTCTTCCACGAGCAAGACCCGAAGTTGGCGCGGGCTCGCCGCGTGACCTGGTGGTGGGGACGACCGTTCTGTCTGCACAGGCCCGGCGGTGGACAAGACCGCATCCAGGCGGACCGTGAAGTGGAAGGTGCTGCCTTCGTCCGGCTGGCTTTCCAGCCAGATGCGCCCACCCATCAGCTCCACCAAACGGGCGCTGATGGACAGCCCCAGACCGGTACCGCCAAACTGCCGCGTGGTTGATGTGTCGGCCTGCGAAAAAGCGGCAAAGATGAGTTGTTGTTTGTCCTGCGCAATGCCCAGTCCGGTGTCGGCGACCGACAGGTGGGCTTCGTAGCCACGGGTGTGGTCACCCGTCAAACGCAGGCACACGGTCAGCGTGCCGTGCCGGGTGAACTTGATGGCGTTGTCGCACAGATTGGTCAGAATCTGGCGGATGCGCCCGGGGTCACCCCGCAATTCCGGCGCTTCAGTGGGCAGCTCGCGGATGAGGGTCAGCCCTTTTTTGGTGGCCCGAACCTCAATGCTGGTCAGTGCATCCGTGACCACCTGACAGAGGTCCATGGGAATGTGCTCCACCTCCAGCTTGCCCGCCTCGATCTTGGAGAAGTCAAGAATGTCATTGAGGATCACCATCAAGGACTGGGCTGAACTCATCACGGTGTTCAGGTAACTCCGTTGAAGGGTGTCCAGGGCGGTCTCCCGCATCAGCTCTGTCATGCCGATCACCCCATTCATGGGGGTGCGAATTTCGTGGCTCATGTTGGCCAGGAAATCGCTTTTGGCCCGGTTCGCGCTCTCCGCCTTCAGGGTGGCCGCTTGCAGCGATTGTTCGAGATTTTTGATGGCAGTGATGTCGGTGCGAATGCCGATGTATTGCAGCGGCAGTCCGTCTGCCCCCAGCATGGGCACGATCGTGGCGTCAACCCAATAGTGGGAACCATCTTTTTTGCGGTTCTTGACCTCACCGCGCCAGACCTCGCCACGGGCAATCGTGTGCCACAGCGTCTCAAAAAACGCGCGCGGGTGGTGGCCGGAATTCACAATGCGGTGGCTGTTCTCCATCAGTTCAGCCTGCGAATAGCCGCTGATGTTGCAAAACAAATCGTTGGCATAGGTGATGTCGCCATGCAGGTTGGTGATGCTGACAATGGCATGCTGGTCCAGGGCAAACTTTTGATTGGCCAGGTCGCGGTTCTGGGTGAACAGCCGTTGTGACACATGGTTCAGCGCCAGGCCCAGGGCTTCAATCTCAGCCGCACGTGTGGAGACCGGCATTTTTTCACCCAGCGCGTGGTCCAGTTCACCGGCGAACCGGGTGGCCGCCTGCAAGGCGCGCATGGGCGGTCGCAATAACAGGGTCAGCAAACACAAGGTGGCGGTAATGGCCAGCACAATCACCAGCAGCGCCTGCGTCCAGATGTCGCGTGCAGTTTGTTTGAAGCTGTCGAGCCGGTAGCTCACGCGTACCCAGCCCAGATGCGTTCCGGCCTGGATCGGTTGCCAGGCCGCAATGGTTCCTTCACTGCCCGCCAGGAAGTCCACTTGGGTGGCGCTCCGACCCTGTGCCTCGGTTTGTATGACGGGATTGATAGACGAAGGCACGGTCACCTTGCCGGCGTTGAAGCGGGGGGACCACTGCCCTTTGTTGTTGACCACCTCACTCAGGGGTTTGCCCGTGCTGTCGGTCACCAGTACCGAGAAAATGCCGGGCACGGTGGCGGTTTGCACCGTGATGCCTTCGATGCCTGCCAGATCGTAGGTGGTAATGAAATAGGCACTGACCGCGGCAATGTTTTGTGCCAGCGCCGCCATTTGCGCCGTGATCGTCTGGCGCGCCTGGCTGGTCTGGCTTTTGGCGGTGTAGGCACCGTAGCCCAGAATGGAGGCCACCAGGCAGACGGCTGTCAACAGCATCAACTGGCGTTCCAGGCTGCGTGGCAGCCAGCGGTAGAAACCGCATTGAGGGGGCATGTCCCTACTCTTTTTCCAGGGGAAAGCAGTCATGCCGATAACTGACGGTTACCCGGGCAAGCCCGCAACCACTCATGCAGGCTTCATCATCGTGCCGCACACCCGACCCCTGCCGGAGTGTTTGGCCAGGTAAAGCTGGGCATCCGCCTCGGCCAATAGCAGGCTGGAGGCGCCTGGTGAGGTGGCGTCTCGGCCCGCTACCCCGAGGCTGATGGTGACGACCGGTGCGACCACCGAGTTTTCGTGGGGAATGCTGTTCCTGCGGACCCGTCGCTCCAGTTCGTGGGCAACCGCCATCGCGTCAACAAAGTCGGTGTCGGGCAGAATGCAGACGAATTCCTCCCCCCCATACCGTGCCACCAGATCAGCAGGGCGGCGCAGACCCTCTTTCAAGGTGGCCACAATCTGGCGCAGGCAGTCGTCCCCGGCCTGGTGGCCATATTGGTCGTTGAAAAGCTTGAAAAAGTCAACGTCAAGCATGATCAAGGCCAGCGGCGACTGGTTGCGAACCGATCGGGCCATTTCCGTGGCCAACTGCTGGTCAAAATACCGGCGATTGAAGGCGCCGGTCAGTCCGTCCAGAAACACCAGTTTGCGCATGATGTCGGACTGGAGTTTCAAGGTCAGGTGGGTTTTGACGCGGGCACGGACCACGGCCGGGTTGATGGGTTTGGAGATGAAGTCCACCGCCCCCACCTCCAGACCACGGGTCTCCTCAGCGGCGTCCGTCAGTGCGGTGACAAAGATGACCGGAATGTTACGGGTTGCATCATCGGTTTTGAGTTGGGTGCAAACTTCAAAGCCGTCCATGTCCGGCATCACGATGTCCAGCAAAATCAGGTCGGGTGGAGTGTCTTTGCAAAGCCGCAGGGCCTGCGCGCCACTGGTGGCCATGAAAACCTGAAAGTCGGCCCCAAAAATCTGGTGCATCACCTGGATATTGATTGGTTGATCGTCGACCACAAGCAGCCGGGGCTTTCCTAGCGGAATGTCGAGCAACTTGGCAATAGGCGTGTCGTCGTAGCGCATGTCAGGTCGGAGCCCCGAGTTTCTGAATCAAAGTATCACATTGAACCACACCTGTTGCGAAGTCAAAAGCGGCCACTGCCGTTGCCAGCTCTTTGAGTTCGCCGGACATGTCATGGGCACAGGCGTGCTGCAACTGCGCATGCGCGTCCAGTGCGCCCATGTCTGATTTTCTGAGCAGGTTTCGAAGCACGTGCAGCTTGGCCAGGATGGTGGGCAGGTCGCCCGCCCGAGTCAGGTCTGCGGTGGGGGTGGGGGCTGTCTGTCGGGACAGTTCGTGCGCGACGCGATCGACGGCGGCGCCTGTTTCAGTCACCGCCTGGCGAAAACCTTGTTGAAGAGCAGGGTGTTGGCCGGCACCCCCCGGGTTCTTCAAGGTGCTTTCCGCCGCCAGCGCCACGGCACTCAGGTGACTGGCGCCCACGGTGGCGGAAAGCCCCTTGACCGTGTGCAACAGCCGGCTTACGGCCACCCAATCACCCTGTTGAACCAACTGCTCCAGCTTGTCTGGCATGGTGGTGATGTCATCACGGTAGGTCTTGAGCACACGCGCATACAGGTCTGCATTACCGCCCATTCGTTCCAGTGCGCTTTTAACGTCTATTTGCGCGCCGCTGCTGGCATGGGGTTTTGACCGGGCACTACCCGCCATTTCAAGCGCTTCCGTCATGGACGGGGGCTTCGCCCCGCGTGCCTGATCGACATGGCGTTGCACGACCCGAATCAGGTGTGGGAGGTCAAACGGTTTTCCCACATGGTCGTTCATCCCGGCCGCCAGGCAGGCCTCGCGGTCAGAGGCCATGGCGTTGGCAGTCATGGCAATCACGGGCAAATCGGACAGGCCCAGTTCATGGCGAATTGCGTGAGTGGCGGTGTACCCATCCATGACGGGCATTTGAATATCCATCAACACGGCATCAAAGGCTGGGTTGGCACCCCTGACGGCAGCAACACCCAGTTCGCCATTGGCGGCCAGTTCGACGTGAGCGCCCTCGGCACTCAGCAGTTCCTGGGCGACTTGCTGGTTGATCAGGTTGTCGTCGACTACCAGCAGGCGAATGCCCTCAAGGCGCCGCGGCACCTGGGCCTGCGACCTCGGGCTGGCGTGCAGGTTGCTGCGCCCGGCCATGGCATTGGCCACCGCATCGAGCAGCATGGGGGCCGTGACCGGCTTGACCAGAAAGCTGTGTAATTGGGCCTGCTCCTGCGGCGTACGCTTGGACAGCATTTCCCGTCCCTGGGTGGTGACCATCACCAGAATGGGTGCGGCTGATCTGGGTACCAGCGACTCGATGCGCGACAGGGTTTCCCATCCATCCATGCCCGGCATCAGCCAGTCCACAAAAATGGCCTGGTAGGCGGACTGGCGCGCTCTGGCGCGGGCCTCTACCCGTTCAATCGCCTCGGCGCCACTGGAGGCTGTGTCAACCTGCCAGCCCAAAGACCTTGCCATGGTCGCCATGATCTCGAGCGCAGCGGGATTGTCGTCCACCACCAATGCGCTCAAATGGGCGGGCACCTGCGCCAGGGAGACGTCCAGGTCGTCTGGCAATTGCGCCGAGGGCAGGGTGAGGGTGAAGTGAAAGGTGCTGCCAACGCCCAACTCGCTGTGCAACGCCAGTTCTCCCCCCATCAAGGCAACCAGCCGTTTTGAAATGGACAGCCCCAGGCCTGTGCCGCCAAACCGGCGGGTCGTCGATGCTTCCGCCTGGGCAAAGCCTTCAAAGATGTATTTTTGGTTCTCGGGGGCTATCCCGATGCCACTGTCGCGCACAGCGACTTGCAGAGTGGTGTGCGAGCCAGTGTGCGCCAGGGTCTTGAGTTGAATGATCACTTCGCCGTGCTCTGTGAACTTGATGGCGTTGCCGCCCAGGTTGACAAGCACTTGTTGCAAGCGCATCGAATCGCCGATCAGCGCCTTGGGCGTCGCCGGGTCGATGTCAAAAAGTATCTCAACCGGCTTGTTGTTCAGGTTGGATGAAAGAATCACCGACAGGTCGCGCATGAGGAGATCTACCCTGAAGGGCTGTGGATCGAGCTCCATCTTGCGGGCATCCATCTTGGAAAAATCCAGAATGTCGTTCAGCAGCCCCAGCAATGACTTGGCAGCCCCCTCCGTTTTGGAGGCATAGTCGAGCTGCCGGGGCGACAACTCCGTGGTGTGCAGCAGGCGCAGCATGCCCAGAATGGCATTCATGGGTGTGCGGATTTCGTGGCTCATATTGGCGAGAAACTGGCTTTTTGCGATCGTGGCGGCTTCCGCTTTTTCTACGGCGGTACGCAGCCAGTTCTCGTAGGCCTTCTCAGTGCTGATGTCGTGGTTGATGGCCAGATAACCTGTGCACACGCCATCGGCACCGGACAACGGCGTCACCACCATGCCGACCATCACCTGGCTTCCATCCTTGCGAACGAGGGTCCACTCGGTTTTTTTGCCCAGCGTTGACGCGTCGATCATCACCGTGTCGATCGGGATGGGGCGTTCGTGTGCAAGCGAAAGGCTGGCTGCCCTGGCCTTGATTTCTTCGGGGTTCATAAACAGCAAGGTGGTTTGCAGGCCCACCACTTCTGAGGCCGAGTAGCCCAGCATGCGCTCGGCCCCGATGTTGAAGAGGGTGATGGTGTGATCCAGCCCCGTGGTGATCACGGCCACCTCAGACGCTGCGTCCAGAACAGACTGCAGCATGGTGGTGGTTCGAGCCATTTCTTCTTCAGCGTGTTTTTGTTCGGAGATGTCCAGATGGGTACCCGACATCCATTCAGGTTGGCCATCGGCTGTCCGGGACGATGTTTTGCCACGTGCGTGGATCCACACCCAATGACCGTCCCGGTGATGCATCCGGAAATCACAGTCGAAATAGTCGAGGGCACCGTCCAGATGCTGCGTCAGCAACAGGTTGGCTCGCGGCAGGTCTTCCGGGTGGCAAAGTTGCGTCCAGGTTTGCAGGCTGGCGGGCGTCAGTTCGGACAGGGTGTAGCCCACCATCGTTGCCCAGCGCTCATTGAGGCAGAGTTCGCCTGTGAGGATGTTCCATTGCCAGGTGCCGGCATCGGTACCCGTGATGATGTTGCTCAGGTGTTCCCGTTCGGCGTCAAGGGCTTGTTCAGCCATTTTGGTGGCTGTGATGTCTGTGCGGATGGCGACATATTTTTCTATGCCGTTGTGATCAAAAAACGGCGAGATCAGGGTGTCAACCCAATACAGGGTTCCATCCTTGGCGCGGTTGCACACTACATTGCGCCAGACGTAGCCGGATGAAATGGTTTTCCACATGTGCTCCCAGAACGCGTCGGACTGAACGTCGGACTTGATGATGCGGTGGTTGCTGCCCACGAGTTCGTCTTGGCTGTAGCCACTGACCTTGCAGAAAGTTTCGTTCACGTAGCTGATATTGCCGGTTGGATCGGCGATGGACACCAGGGCGTGCTGGTCGATGGCGGCCATCAGGGTCTGAGACTCCCGCAGCGCCTGGGCCAGATGATCATTGGCGGCTTTTTGGGCTTTGATCAGGTGGTCCAGGTCCTGGGTCATGGCGTGCGCCCGAGCCTCGGCGCGGGCCTTGCCAATCATGCCCAGCCAGGTGATGGCCGATAACAAAAGGCTCAAGCCTGCCCCGCCGGCTCCAAACAGCAGCGGTGTACTGCGGTTTATTTGCGCCTCAAATTGGGCACTGCTCCCTGCACGCAGTTGCAGCAAGCGCCCCCCAATGGGCATGGTTCTGATGAGGTGAAATGCGCGTGCTGCTGCGAAATCAGTGGGCTGGCGATGTGCGTCCTGGACGTCAATGGTTTTTTGGGAAGAAAAAACGAGGCTCTGTGCGGAAGACTTCGTGCCGTCAAATAACTCGAAATCCACCGAGCCATTGGCTGTGAAAACAGACCTGAACAAGAGGTCATTGAGCACCAGTGGCGCGTAGAACAGCCCCGTGATTGCCGCTTGGCGTGATGGCGGCGTATCGGGTGTCTTCCCATCTGAAAATACGGGTACCAGATACAGAAACCCAGCACTTTGGGTTCCATCCTGAATCAGGGTGATCTTGCCTGTCAGGCTCGGCTCACCGGTGTTGATGGCGCGTTCAACGGCTTCGCGCCTGACCGGCTCACTACCGATGTCCAGGCCCACCGCCGCCGTGTTGCCAGCTGCAGGCTCCAGGTACTTGACGACAAACAGATCGTCAGCATGGCCGTTGGACTTGACTGTAAAACCGGGGGCGTGATCAGCTTTCTCACGGGCCTCGAAACGGCTGAGATCTTTGCGCATGACCCGCTCGATGAAGCCAAATCCGCGAATGCCAGCAAATTCGTTGGGAAGGTCGCGGGACGCGACATAGGCCGCAAAATTGGCCCTTCGCATGGGGCTGGTGATGGCAGTGCTCGCCTGTGCGCCGATGGCGCCACGCAAGCCGTACAAAGGCAGGTTGAATTGGACACGGATGACCTCTTCTATCCGGTCAAAATCGTCCATGAATCGGGATGCGGCCTCGGCACGGATGTTTTGCGTTACGGCATGAAGGCCGTAGGCGGTACATGACAGGCCAAGCGCCAACACCATGAGTGTCCACAGCAGGGGTTTCCAGCCGTACTGAAGCGGGCTATTGTTCAAAGATTTTTGCATACCTCCCGGTGCGGCCGACCTCCGTTTTGATTTACTGGAGCAAGTGGTGTTTGACACTCCAGCCTCTATATCGGCAACTGGCTGGTTTAGTTAAACGTGGCCGTGTTACCCGCAAGGTGCTGGGCGTACGGAGTCCGTTGCACGATCTGACCTTGATGCTGGCATGTAACCACTTCCGTGTAAAAATGGAAACTTAATTACAAGGAGACCTGTTCATGACCCGTCGCGCTACCAAAATCGTCGCCACCCTTGGCCCCGCTTCCAGTGACCCGGCGTTGCTGGAGCAGATGATTCGTGCGGGGGTCAATGTGGTGCGTCTGAACTTCAGCCACGGCAAGGCCCAGGACCACATTGACCGGGCCCGTCTGGTTCGCGAGGTGGCGCACCGTGTGGGTCGTGAGGTCGCGATCATGGCGGACCTGCAGGGCCCCAAGATCCGGGTCGGTAAATTTGCAGAAGGCAAAGTGATGCTCGAGCCCGGCCAGAAGTTTGTTCTGGATGCGGCGCGCACTGAGCTGGGCGATATCGACGCCGTCGGTCTGGACTACAAGGCACTGCCGCGCGAGGTCAAGGCGGGTGATGTGCTCTTGCTGAACGACGGCTTGATTGTGATCACGGTGGATGCCGTCAAGGGTGAGGCTGTGCACACCACGGTCAAACTGGGGGGTGAGTTGTCCAACAACAAGGGCATCAACAAGCAGGGCGGCGGCCTGACGGCCCCGGCCCTGACGGGCAAGGACATGGAGGACATCCGCACCGCCATGAGCTTCCAGGCCGATTACGTGGCTGTGAGCTTCCCGAAAAATGCCACGGACATGGAAATGGCGCGCCAACTGTGCAACGTAGCCGCTGCTGAATACGGCCACAAACCGGGACTGATTGCCAAAATCGAACGTGCCGAGGCGATTCCCAAATTGCTGGAAATTCTCCTGGCCAGCGACGGCATCATGGTGGCCCGCGGAGACTTGGCGGTCGAGGTCGGCAATGCCGCCGTGCCGGCCCTGCAAAAACGCATGATCAAGCTCGCCCGTGAACATGACCGGGTGGTGATTACAGCCACGCAGATGATGGAATCGATGATCACCAACCCCGTGCCTACCCGCGCCGAGGTGAGTGACGTCGCCAATGCGGTGCTGGACGGCACCGATGCGGTCATGCTGTCCGCCGAGACCGCCTCCGGCAAGTACCCGCTGGAAACGGTGATTGAGATGGCCAACATCTGCCACGCCGCTGAAGGCCATGAAGACTTCGAACTGGAGGGTGATTTCACGGGCAAGACTTTCAGCCGTATTGACCAGTCCATCGCCATGGGTGCCCTGTTTACGGCCCATCACCTCGGTGCCAAGGCCATCGTTGCCATGACGGACAGCGGGTCAACCGCCTTGTGGATGAGCCGTCACCTGATCAAGGTGCCGATTTACGCGCTGACTTCCAAGGTGGCGACCCAGCGAAAAATGGCGCTTTATCGCAACGTGCGCCCCTTGTTCATTGACACGAGCGCTGATCGTGACACGGCGCTGCGCGAAGCTGAAAACCATCTGAAAACCCGTGGCATTGTGCAACCCGGTGACGTGTATGCCATTACCTGTGGCGAGCCCATGGGCGCCCCTGGCGGCACCAATATGCTCAAGATTTGCCAGGTTTCGTAAGACAGACGTTTGACTCAGAGGGTTAAAATCCGCCCATCGGTAGAAGTTACCACGCGGTTACCAACTTTCAGGGGATTTCAAAATGGCACTCGTCTCGATGCGTGAACTGCTGGACCATGCAGCAGTCAATGGCTACGGTATTCCGGCCTTCAATGTCAACAATCTGGAACAGGTGCAGGCCGTCATGGCGGCGGCCGATGAAGTGGGCGCTCCTGTCATCCTGCAGGCCAGCGCTGGCGCCCGCAAATACGCCGGTGAGGCCTTCATCAAGCACCTGATTTCCGCGGCAATCGAGGCCTATCCGCACATTCCACTGGTCATGCACCAGGACCATGGCCAAAATCCCGATGTGTGCCAGGGCGCCATCAATCTGGGCTTCAGTTCGGTGATGATGGACGGCTCCCTGGAGGCTGACGGCAAAACCATCGCCAGCTACGAGTACAACGTGGCCGTCACCCGCAAGGTGGTTGACATGGCCCATGCCACCGGCGTGACGGTGGAAGGCGAGCTGGGTTGCCTGGGCTCTTTGGAGACCATGAAGGGCGACAAGGAAGACGGCCACGGCACCGACGCCACCATGACCCGTGAACAGATGCTGACGGACCCGGAGCAGGCCGCTGATTTTGTGAAACGTACCCAGCTTGACGCCCTGGCGATCGCGATTGGTACCAGCCACGGCGCCTACAAGTTCACGCGCAAGCCCACCGGCGATATTCTGGCAATTGACCGCGTGATGGAAATCAACAAGCGCATTCCCAACACCCACCTGGTCATGCACGGCTCCAGCAGCGTGCCGCAGGAGTTGCTGGCGATCATTCGCGAATTCGGTGGTGACATGAAAGAAACCTACGGCGTGCCTGTGGAAGAAATTCAAAAAGCCATCAAGTTTGGCGTGCGCAAGATCAACATCGACACCGACATCCGCCTGGCCATGACCGCTGCCGTGCGCAAGTTCATGTTTGAAAACCCTGACAAGTTCGACATGCGTGACTGGCTCAAGCCTGCCCGTGAAGCCGCCAAGCAGATTTGCAAACAACGCTACCTCCAGTTTGGCTGCGAAGGGCAGGCCGCCAAGATCAAAGGGCACAGCCTGTTTGAGGTGGCCGGGCAATATGCACGGGGCGAATTGGCACAAGTCGTCCGCTGATCTTTGTAATTGCGATAATCAGGGCCTGCTGATGGTGAATTCACCGCAGCAGGCCTTTTGTTTTGACCCCCACGTTTTTTACGCATTGACCACCTCGATATGACTGCTGCCCTGCACACCTCCATGCTGACCTCCTTGCCCCTGCTTGCTCGTGGCAAGGTGCGCGACAACTACGCCGTGGGCGATGACCGCATCCTGATGGTCGCCAGCGACCGCCTGAGTGCCTTTGACGTGATCATGGGCGAGCCCATCCCTGGCAAAGGCGCGTTGCTGACGCAGATGGCGCTGTTCTGGTTTGACAAGCTGGGTCCGACGGGCTTGAATATTTGCCCGATTCACCTCACTGGCGATGCGCCTGAAAGCGTGGTGACCCCTGCTGAAGTGCCGCAGGTGGTCGGTCGCTCCATGCTGGTCAAGCGTCTCAAGCCTTTGCCGGTCGAGGCGGTGGTGCGTGGCTACCTGGCGGGCAGCGGCTGGAAGGAGTATCAGGAGAATCAGGCGGTGTGTGGCGTCAAGCTGCCCGCCGGGCTGAAAAACGCCTCCAAACTGCCCGAACCCATCTACACCCCGGCGGCCAAGGCGGCGGTGGGCGACCATGACGAGAACATCACGTTCGAGCAGACCGTGGAGATGATTGGCCTGGACCTGGCCACCCGCATTCGCGACATCAGCATCCAGCTCTACCAAGCGGCCTGCGAGATTGCGGCGGCCAAGGGCATCATCATTGCCGATACCAAATTCGAGTTTGGTCTGGACACCGACGGCACACTCACGCTGATGGACGAGGTGCTGACGCCTGATTCATCCCGCTTCTGGCCAGCCGAGAGCTACCAGGAAGGGACGAACCCGCCGAGTTTTGACAAGCAGTTTGTGCGCGACTGGCTGGAGCAGGCCCAGGTCGACGGCAAGCCCTGGAGCAAAACACCCCCCTCGCCGCGCGTACCCAATGAGGTGATCGCAAAAACGGCCGCCAAATACCAGGAAGCGTTGACCCGGTTGATGGGTTGACCGGGCTGTTTCTGTAATTTATAAGAAAAATGGCTCTAGCACCCGTGTAGCGTGCGGGAGTAGCTATCTAATTAATAGCAGATTTGCTTGATCAACCGTCAGATGGGTTCTGGCAAACCACTGTGCAGTGAACGCGTGATGGCCAGCCCGATGCGCGTGGCCTCCAGGGCGTCAGCCAGCGTGAGCGTCAGTGCCTGCTCGCCTCGGCAGGCGGCCACAAAAGCGGCCATCTCGACGCCAAACGCCGTCTCGAAGCGTTCATAAAAGTCTTTCACCACCGCGTGTCGCACGCCCTGGGCGTCGCTGCGCACGACCCGGTCGCTGGCAGCGTGTTCGCCCACCGTCAGCTTGCCGGCGGTGCCGATCACTTCGGTGCTGGTTTCATGGCCGTGCGCCATGGTGCGGGAGGCGTACAGCACGGCCCGTGCACCGCCCTCGAACTCCACGATGGCCATGCCGTTGTCCACGTCGCCAAATTCGGCCAGGGCCGGGTGCAGGGCGTTGGTACCCGTGGCAAAGGCGCGCAAGGCTTTGGGGCGTCCCAGCAGCCAGCGCGCCAGATCAATGTCATGCACGCTGCAGTCCATGAAGATGCCGCCCGAGGTGGGGGCAAAGCGCACAAAGAAGCCGTCGGGGTCGTTCTGGTCACAGGTTTGGGAGCGCACCAGAAAGGGTTTGCCAAGGTCTCCGGCTGCAATCAGGGATTGGGCGTTGACGTAGCTGGGGTCAAAGCGACGCACAAAGCCCACCATGGCGACCAGATCCGGATGTTGCTGGGCGACTGCCAGCACGCGTTCGCAGTCGGGCACATTGAGGGCCAGTGGCTTCTCGACAAAGACGTGTTTGCCGGCTTCCAGCGCTGCCATGGCCTGGCTGGCGTGCAAAGAGGTGGGGGTGACCAGCACCACCGCATCCATGTCCGGATCGGCGATGAAGGCGTCGAAGTCTTCATACCGCCGCGTCACCCCGAGTTGCTCGGCGGCGAAAGCCCGCTCGCTGGCGACCGGACTGCAGGCGGCCACCAGCTGGCAGTGGCGTGTTTTGAAGGCCAGGGCTTGCGCGTGGCGCTGCCCCAGTCGCCCCAGGCCGGCGATGCCGATCCGCAGGGGTTGAGAGGGCGTTGCCATCGTGCAGCTTTGGTTTAGAACTGGATGGGCAAACCGCTCTTGCAGCTTTCAGCGGCGGCGTCAGCCAGCTTCTGGGCGGCAACGCCGTCAGCCACGGTGGTCTTGAAGGCGCTGCCGGTCTGCAGGGCTTCAAAGAAGTGCGTCATTTCCAGGCGGTAGGCTGCGGCGTAGCGTTGCAGGAAGAAGGCTTCGGGCTTGTCAGCGCAGATGCCTTGCGCGTCCCACTGCACCACTTCGGTGGGGGTGTGGTTGCCGCATTGCAGCAGGCCTTTTGAGCCCAGCACTTCAAAGCGCTGGTCGTAACCGTAGGCGGCGCGGCGGCTGGTGTTGATCTGGCAGAGACGGCCCTTGCGGGTGCGAATGCTCACGGCGGTGCTGTCCACGTCGCCCAGCGCGGCAATCGCGGGGTCGGTCAACACCGAGCCGGTGGCGCTGAGCCATTCGGCTTCGTCGCCATCGGCGCACAAAATCCAGCGGAACACGTCCAGGTCATGGATCAGCATGTCGCGGAAGATGCCGCCGGAGGCCTTGATGTAGTCCGCAGGAGGTGCGCCGGGGTCGCGGCTGGTGATGATGAGCATCTCGGCGTTGCCGATTTCGCCCGCGGCCAGGCGACGGCTGGCATCGTTGAATGTGGGGTCAAAGCGGCGCTGGAAGCCGATCATGCAGGAGACGCCTGCTGCCTTGACGGCTTCGGCGCAGGCGATGGCGCGGGGCACGGACAAGTCAACCGGCTTTTCGCAGAAGATGTGTTTGCCGGCCGCGGCGGCGCGGGTGATCAGGTCGCTGTGGGTGTCGGTGGAGGAGCAGATGGCGACGGCATCGACGTTTTTGTCGGCCAGCACGGCTTCGATGCTGGAGACTTCGGCGCCGTACTTCTGGGCTACTTCCGCGGCGGACGCGGGCACGGGGTCACACACGTATTTCAGCTTCACACCACTGAGCGTGGCGATGTTGGAGGAGTGAATGCGACCAATGCGGCCGGCACCGAAAACAGCAACGTTCTTCATGAATATTCCAGGAATGGGACTAAGAAAACCCGACTCGGCGGGCAACAAGAGGCCTGACTATAAATGGATTTATCACGCATGGAAAGAAATTTCCATAAATATTAAAAGTCGAATTAAATTTCAATAACAGCTTGTGAATTGATCAAAAATGATCAAAAATATTGCTGCCGACAAAGACCACTTTCTCTAAAGTCGTGGTCTTGTTTTTCTTATAAAGCTGGAGACCCTCATGAACCCAACCATTCACTTTTCCATCAACCGCATCAGTGCGCCCCGTGTCTCTTTTTCCGAGTTTGCGGGTCTGGCCAAACGCCTGGGCGTAGGCGCCATCGAAATCCGCAATGACTTGCCCGGGGTTGAAATGGTGGACGGCGCAGCAGCCAAAGACATTGGCGCCATTGCCCAGGCGCACGGCCTGACCATTCGTTCCATCAACGCGCTGCAGAAGTTTGAACAGTTTGATGCCACGCGTGAAGCCGAGGCCCGCGAGATGATTCGTTACGCCGTGGCGTGTGGCGCTGAAGCCCTGGTGCTGTGCCCCACCAACAGCCTGCGCGACGCGCGCACGGCCGAGCAGCGTCATGCCGACCTGGTGCATGCGTTGAAACAACTCAAGCCGATGTTGGAAGAGAGCGGCCTGATCGGTCTGATTGAACCTTTGGGTTTTGAAGAGTGCGCCGTGCGTCGCAAGTCCCAGGCGGTGCGCGCCATTCAGGAAATTGGTGACACCGGCACCTTCCGTCTGGTGCATGACACCTTCCACCACCACCTGGCGGGTGAAGGTCTGTTCTTCCCGGAATTGACCGGTTTGATCCACATCTCGGGCGTGGAAGACACCACGCTCGACGCATCGCAAATGCGTGATGGTCACCGGGTGCTGGTGGGGGTCGCCGACCGGCTGGGCAATGCGGTTCAACTCAACACCTTGTTCAAGGCGGGTTACCAGGGCTATGCGTCCTTCGAGCCCTTTGCCGAAGAGATCGCTGCGGCCACCAACATTGAAAAGCGGCTGGCCGACAGCATGGCCTATCTGTCCCAAGCCGTGGCGGTTGAGCACATGCGCGACGCGCAGCCCGCCTGATCGGCAGGCCCGGCCCCGTTGTCATGGCTGACGCCCTCGCGCCTCGCAAAAAAAGCAGCGCGAGGTTTGTGGACATTGCTGCCAAGGCGCAAGTCAGCATCGCCACCGTCAACCGGGTGCTCAATGACCGCGGCGGTGTGTCGCTGGTGACACGCGAGAAGGTGATCCGTGCGGCCAAGCAATTGGCCGTGCCGCGGCTGATGCCGGATGTGCGACGCGGGTTGACCCGTTTTGATGTCGTGCTGGCACGCAGCCGGACCCCATTTTTTGAGCGCATCGAGTTGGCTTTGCAGCGATTCATGCAGCTGCTGGACCGTCGCATCGTGGTGCATCGCCATGAGTTTTCGCCGGAGGATGATGAACTCACCGCTGCGTTCATTCGCCAGCCACCCCACCGTCGGGACGGTCTGATTGTGGCCATTCATGACACCCCGGTGTTACGCGACGCGGTTCAAATGGTGAGCCGCCAGGGGGGTCCGGTCGTCACTTTGATGAGCGACATCAGCGATGTGTCACGTCTGCATTACGCGGGGATCGACAACGTCCATGCGGGCCGGACGGCCGGACATTTCATGGGCAAGATGATCCCGCGTGCGGGCCGACTGCTGGTGCTCACCAATGACCTCAGCTACCGAGCCCACCGTGATCGAACCAGCGGATTTTTGCAATTGGTTGATGAACGCTTTGCCCACCTGCAGTGCTTGCCTGTGGTGGCCTGCCGCGATGACGCTGACCGGACTTTTCATGCCGTGGACGCGGCATTCAGGCAGGCAGGTCCGTTGCCACTCGTCGGCATTTATCACAGCGGTGCCGGGTCACAGGGCATTGCGCAGGCTCTGACACGGCATGGGCTGCCGCGCGATCTGGTGTGGATCGGGCATGAACTCTCTGATGAACATCGTGCGTTGTTGGTGCAAGGCACCCTGGATTTGGTGATCGATCAGGACCCCGATGGCCAGGTGCTCTCTGGCATGCAGCACCTGCTGTTTGTCAACAAGTGGCTGGACCAGAAACCGCCTGCAGGCCCCAACGAGTTTCGACTTTTTTGTGCAGAAAACCTGCCATCACAGGCTTATTTGCCGGCACTTCGATTGCCGGCCTGACCTCCGGGCAAGGCATCAGGCACATCAGCCCTGATGCGGCTCCGGGGTATGGGACTTGTACGGCAGTTCTAGTGTGTAGGCCAGCGCAATGAACAGGCTTTGCGCCAACCCCATCGTGCTGCTGAGTGAGCGAAAACCAAACGTTGAGTTGTCCTGCACCACCAGCGCGACCTGGGCCAACTTGGACAAGGGGCTCATGCGGCTGTCGGTGATGGCGATCAACCGGGCGCCCCGCTCGACCGCCATTTTGGCAACTGAAATGGTTTCCTCGGCGTAGGGCGAGAATGAAATCGCCACCATCACATCGCCCTTGCGTACCGAGCGCATCTGCCCCAGATGCATGCTACCTGTGCCCGAGACCAGGCCAATGCGCTTTTCAGTGTGTTGTAGCGCATAGTCCAGGTAAACCGCAATCGGAAACGACCGCCGGGACGCTGCGATCCAGATGCAATCGCTTTCGGCGAGCAATTCAACCGCTTTCTTGAAAGAGGGGCCGTGCAGGCTGCTTTGCAACTCCTGCATGCCCGCCACGCTGCCGGCCAGGAATTCGCTGGCAATTTCAACGCTGGAGAGGCTGCCCGCGGCTGATTCAATGATGTCGCGAATGCGCGCCTTGTAGTTGCGGCTGGGGGCCAGCTGGCGCGACAGGCCCTCCCGAAAGATGGCTTGCATCTCGGAGAACCCTGAAAACCCAAAATGTTTGGCAAACCGCACCACCGCTGACGGTTGTACCTGGCACTGGGTGGCCAGTTGCTGGATGCCGTCCAGACCGATGTGGTCCCGGTGCTGCTCGATATGGCGGGCGATGACTTTGAGTTGCTTGCTCAAGCCGTCATATTCCACGGAGATGCGCTTGATCAACTGCTCGACATTGAGCTTCTGAACCTTGTCAACGGGCATGGCGATCTCGAATCATCAAAAATTTCATTCTAGGCCGAAATTTAAATTCTCTATTTTTATAAAATAGAAAAAATTTATTATTTCAGGGCTATTTTTCTTATAATTTAAGTTTACACACAACAAACCTGATTGCCATGCACCGCTCAAACGAAGATTCCATGGTCATCATAGGCGCAGGTCATTGCGGTGGCCGGGCGGCGCAGGCGCTGCGTGACGCCGGGTGGGACGGTGCTGTTCATTTGGTGGGTGAAGAACGCCATCCCCCCTATGAGCGCCCACCCCTGTCCAAGGGGCTGCTGACCGCGGAGAAGTCTGCACAAGACTGCGTGTTGCTGAGCGTTGAGGCCATGGCGGCTTTGCGCATCGAGCGTCACCAGGCCCGCGCCCTGTCGATTGATCCTGCCGCGCAGACGGTGGCTTTGTCGGATGGCCAGGTGCTGGGGTACCGGTCCTTGCTGCTGGCCACAGGCGGGCAGGTCAGACAACTCAGCATTCCCGGCGGTGACCTGCCGGAGGTCATGACGCTGCGCAGCCTGGACGATGCAGCGGCGCTGGCGACGCGTCTGACACCGGGGCAGCGGTTGGTGGTGATTGGTGGCGGCTTCATCGGGCTGGAGGTGGCCGCCTCTGCACGACAACTCGGTTGTGAGGTGGCGCTGATTGAAGGTGGGCCCAGGTTGATGGGGCGTGCCGTGCCCGAACCCCTGGCGGAGCGCGCGTTGGCCTTGCACCGTGCCCGCGGCGTGCGGGTGCACCTGGGCGCCAATCCTGAAAGCATTGTCCCTGCCGAGCGGGGCGTGCTGGTGGCCTTGACCGATGGCACCGTGTTGGAGGCCGACACTGTGCTGGTCGGTATTGGAATCGCTCTAGGGCTGGATTTGGCGCGTGCCGCCGGATTGTCTGTGGCGCGTGGGGTACTGGTCAATGCGCAATTGCAGACCAGCGCACCCGGGATTTTTGCAGCAGGAGATGTGGCGGAGTTCCCCAGCGCGGTGTCTGGCCAGCTGATTCGGCAGGAAACCTGGCACAACGCGGAAACCCAGGCCGGCATTGCCGCACGCAACATGATGGGAGGGGCTGAGCACTACACCTCATCCCCCTGGTTCTGGTCCGACCAGTACGACCACCAATTGCAGGTGGCCGGTGAGCCTGCTTTGGCCGTGACGTCCGTGACGCGTGTGCTCGAAGACGATGACCTGATTGTTTTTTACCTGGACCAGCGCGAACGGCTGGTCGGCGCCTGCGGCTGGGGGTTGAGCAGCCGCATGGCCCGGGAGCTCAAAATTGCCCGCACCCTGGTGGAGCGGGGCATCAGCGTGTCCCCGGACGTACTGGCCGACCCGACCAGCAAACTGAAAGCACTGCTGAGTCGTGCCGCCTGAGTTGTGCGGACGGGTGGAGGCGAACTTTATTCGCCCAGTGCGGCCTTGAACTTGGCCAGTTCTTCCGGCGCAATCCCCACTTCATGAGTTGACTGGGGGTACGCGCCGCTGGCCACGTCTTGCTGGTATTCACGAAAGGCGGCCACGCGCTCTGTCTGCAGGCGGTCGTACTCCGCCGCAAAATTCCGGTACACCTTGGCATGACGTGGCACATGGCCCCGGTTGGCGCCGAGAACATCGCTGGCAAACAGGTACTGGGCATCGCCACCCGCACCCGCACCCATGGAAATCATCACCAGCGAGGTGCGCGCCGAGATCAGGCTCGCCACCTCTGCAGGAACCACCTCAATTTCAGCCGCGAAGGCACCCGCTTCTTCCAGCGCTTTGACTTGTGTCCACACCAGCAGGGCGGTGTCCAGCGTTTTTCCCACGGCCTTGAAGCCGCCCGTCCAGGTGGCTTGGGAAGGAATCAGCCCCGAGTGGCCGCAGACCGGAATGCCTTCTTCCCGCAGGCGCCGCACGATGCCCATGCTGGCGGCGCAATACACTGCATCACCACCGCTTCGCATCGCCGCAAAAGCCGCTCTGAGGTACTCTTCAGCGGTGACAAAATCACCGTACTCCAGACCGGGAATGGCAAAGCACGTAGGCGCCGCCTCCCGGAATGCCGGGCCAAGCAATGCTGGCGGCACTGACAGCATGTCAATGCCCGCCTGCTGGGCTGCATGGGCTTCCTCCAGCGTCTCCACGCGAAGCATGGAGAGCTGTCGCTGACCCTTCAGAGAGCGCAGGTCGGCAATGGTGGGGCGGCTGGCTTTTTTCATAAGGATCTGTAAATTAATGAGAAAATATTTTCTATTGTATGTTTAAAATAGAATTAAATGTGCATACCCTTTGAATCAATTGAAAGTGCCAGCAAGTCATGAAAAAAACCTACATTCTCACCCTGTCGTGCCCGGACAAGTCCGGCATTGTTCATGCCGTTTCGGGCTTGTTGCTGCAGCACGGCGCCAACATCGAAGAGGCTGCCCAGTTCAATGACGTGCAGACCGGCCTGTTTTTCATGCGGGTGCAATTTGCCTGTGGGGATTCGAGCCAGGAGGCGATTGATCTCGCCTTGCAGGACCTGGCCGCGGCCTGGACCATGACGGTTGACCTGCGGCCCGCCGACCGGCGCATGCCCATCGTCATCATGGTCAGCCAGCAAGGGCACTGCCTGAATGACTTGTTGTTTCGCTGGAAGAGTGGCTTGCTGCCGGTGGACGTCAAAGCCATTGTCAGCAACCATCGCGATTTTTACCAACTGGCGGCCAGCTACAACGTGCCTTTTCACCACGTGCCGGTCACCGCGGCGACCAAAGCAGATGCGGAGGCCCGGCAACTCGACATCATCCGTGCCGAAGGTGCCGAGCTGGTGGTGCTGGCGCGTTACATGCAGGTGCTCTCTGACAACATGTGCCGCGCCCTCAATGGCCGCGCCATCAATATTCACCACAGTTTTCTGCCTAGCTTCAAAGGCGCCAAGCCTTATTACCAGGCGCATGACCGCGGCGTCAAATTGATCGGCGCTACTGCGCACTATGTGACGGCCGACTTGGACGAAGGCCCGATCATTGAGCAGGACGTGGCCCGCGTTGACCACAGCCAGACCACGGACGACCTGACCACGCAAGGACGCGATACCGAGAGTCAGGTGCTGGCACGTGCTGTCAAATGGCACAGCGAGCATCGCGTGCTGCTCAACGGACATAAAACCGTTATTTTCAAATGACCACGGCCGCCCGCTTGCCGGTGGGCATCAACCTGGATGGTGTGCTGATTCATGACGGACTGGCCACGCCCCATGCCGCGACCCGCTTCGCGTGGGTCCGGCACAGTGGGGTATTCGACTACGTTGAAAAAAACATCGACCCGGGTGAGGACTTCGCCCCCTACTTTGACCTCGTCGAGCGGTATGAGCTGCCCATTCGGGTGTTTGGCGGTATTTTTTGCGCCGGCCAGGATGAAGCCCGCATGCGATGGGGACTGGCCACGGGCGGCAAGCTCGGCGCACGGGTGTTCAATATGCAGCTCTACGCGCGACGGTCCGATGGCAGCGCCATCACGGACCAGCAGGTTGCCGATTTCTTTCTTGACGCCATGGCGCACGGCGAGCCCGTGGGTTGCCTGCCCAGTCTGGAAGTCCATGTGGACATGTGGAGCGAGCAGTTTCAGCGCATTGAACGCGTGGCGGAGCTGCTCGCGCGCAGCCACGTCAAGCTGCGCCTGACGCTGGATCACTCACATCTCGTTTTCAAGATCGATCATCCCGAAGAACTTGTTTTGAGCGGGCTGGCTGACGAGCCCGATGGCGCACGCGCGTTGCTGGAGCCTGGGCACCCGACCACGCTTTACAGCCATTGGTTGACGGAGGGGTGGGTGGCACATGCCCATGCCCGCAGCGCGACGCCCGGCATGCGCCGCAACACGGCCATGAACCGGCGCCGGGGGCTGCACGGCCGTGCCATTCAATACCCCTTTGTGGCGCCGCCTGCGGGCAGCTTTCAGGCCCCTTGGGGTGAGGAACCACTGCAACCGTGGAAGCAGGCGGTGCGTGAATTGCTGGGCGCCATGCACGCCCATCCGGAGGCCACGCCGCAGCAGATCAGCTGCGAGTTCATTCCGTTTGCTGACTACGGTGGCGGCAGCCGTTATTCCATTTGGGACAACAACCTGGCGTGTGCCCAATGGTTGCGCACCGAGTGGGATTCGCTGCAAGCGCCTGCCGCGCCTTAGTTCACCTGAATCAGCACCTGACCGCCCTCGACCTTGGCCGGGTAGGACTTGAGGTTGACGCACACTGGTGCCCCCAGCGCACGGCCGTCGCGGATGTCAAAGCGGCCATTGTGTTTGGGGCATTCAATCACGTACTCCATGACCAGGCCGTCGGCCAGGTGCACTTTTTCGTGGGTGCACAGGCCGTCGGTGGCGTACACCTTGTCTTCATAGCGGTAGACGGCGTAGGTGTGGCCGCTGTGGTCAAAACGGGCGACGTCTTCGTCGTCGATGTCGTCAAGTGCGCAAACTTCAATCCATTGGCTCATGGGGTTTCCTGGTTTTTTTGGGGTGGGGAAAATGAATCAGACTGGCGCTGCAGGCAGCGGACGCACGACGTAGTAATGCGGGTCTTTGGCCTGGCGCAGGATGGCCGGAATGATTTCGCGGTAAGTGGCGACCGTGCCCTGGTAGGGCGGTGGGCAATCGGCCTTGATGGCCTCATGTAGCTTGGGCAGCGCATGAAAAGGCACCATCGGGTACATGTGGTGTTCCACGTGGTAGTTCATGTTCCAGTACAGAAAGCGGAATACCGGGTTCATGTACACGGTGCGGCAGTTCTGGCGGTGGTCCAGCACATTCTCTGGCAGGCCGGCGTGTTGGGTCAACCCGAAGAAGGTATAGAGCCAGGTGCCCGCCATGCCGGGCAGCAGGCCGAACAGGACCAGAGGCAGAAAGCTGCCGCTGTACACGGCAGACGTGATCAGCAGGGCGTAAACACCCACCCACACGCGGGCTTCCTTGATCATTTTGGGCCACTCCATCTCGGGCACAAAGGTTTTCTCTTCTTCACCCAGCACGCCTGCGGCATTGCGCAACACACGCCACAGTTCGCGTGGGCCTGATTTGAGGGAGAACACATTGAGCAAGGTGCCCATGATGTCGGTGGGCAGGGGAACGGCAACCTCCGGATCGCGACCCGTCACCAGGGTGTCGGTGTGGTGGCGGGCATGGCTCCAGCGCCAGACGGTGGGGCGGCGCAAGACCTGAAAAGACGCGACCTGGTACAGCAGGTCATTCATCCAGCGGGTCTTGAAGGCGGTGCCGTGGCTGGACTCATGCCAGCGGCTGTCGGCCGGGCCGCAGTACAGGCTGGCATACAAAAAGAACGCAGCAAACGCCCAGCCGGTGCCCCAGGTTGCGACCACCAAGGCCCCCGCTGCCGCGATCAGGGCGTACCACAAGACCGTGTCGCGGATGGCGCTGGCGTCTTCGCGCTTCATGAGTTCTTTCATTTGCGCACGCGGCACGGCACATTTGTACCAGTTGGCATTGACCAGGCCCGCGGCTTGGGCACGCGCCCCGGCGCCGTCGATCAGGCTGTAGTCGTCTCGGGTTCGGGCCGGGCCCGGGGTGGTCTGGGTGGAAGCGTTCATGGTGGCTGGGTTCCTGAATGTCAAGCGGTAGTGGATGGTACGGGGTCACATCAAGAGTTTCAATAAAAAACATCAAAACATATCAAAAAACATCATTTTTGCGAATCGTGAACTTGCATTTATTGCATGAAGTCACGATGATCGCTGTCATGAAGCAAAAAATCACCTTGCACAAAGTGGCCGAAGAAGCCGGCGTGAGCACCGCCACCGTGGACCGCGTGCTTAACAGCCGGTTGCCCGTGCGCGAAGGCACGGCCCGGCAAGTCATTGCGGCTGCCGAGCGCTTGGGCTATCACGGGGTCGGGCTGATGCGTGAGCGGGTGAAGGAGCGGGTGCCGACGCGGCACCTCGGCTTTTGCCTGCAAAAGCAGGCCGATCCTTTCTACCAGGCCCTCGGCCTCGCATTGCAGCAGGCTGCCGCGCAGAACAAGCCCGAGGTGTGCCAGGCGCATGTGGTCTATATCGATGCGCTGGAGCCTGCGGCCATTGCTGCGCAACTGGCGGCGTTGGGAAAAACGGTGGACGCGGTGGCTGTGGTGGCCGTGGACCATCCCCACGTCACCGCCGCCATTGAAGCCTTGCGCCAGGCGGGCAAACCAGCCTTCGCCTTGTTGAGCGACCTGAGTGCACCCCAACGCGCCGGGTACATTGGCCTGGACAGCCGGCAATGCGGGCGCACCGCGGCCTGGGCCATCAGCCGCCTTTCGAAGCGTTCTGGCGAGGTGGGTGTGTTTGTAGGCAGCCACCGGTACTTGGGTCATGAGCTGGCAGAAATCAGTTTTCGCTCCTATCTGCGCGAGCACGCGCCGGAATTCAAGGTGCTGGACTCGTTGGTCAACCTGGAGGACGCGCAACTCGCACACGAGGCCGCCCTGGAGCTGCTGGCGCGCCATCCTGACCTGGTGGGTATTTACGTGGCGGGCGGTGGCATGCCGGGCATCGTGCGGGCGCTGCGGGAGGAGGGCGCGGGGCGCGAGCTTGTGGTGGTGGGCAACGAGCTGACCGCCGACAACCGCGCTGCCTTGATTGATGGTGTGGTGGATCTGGTGATTCAGACGCCGTTGAGCCGGTTGGCCGAAGCCACTGTGTCGCAAATGCTCAATGCCCTGGCCGCCGGGGAGGCCTTTGCAGGCCCCCAGCAGCGGCTGTTGTCCATGGAAATTTTTACGCCTGAAAACGTGTGAGCTGAAGACTCAGGTGCGGCGTTTCTTGTTGCGGTACTGGTCCGCCACCACAGCCGCCACAATGATCGCGCCTTTCACCATTTCCTGGTAGTACGCGTCGATGCGGATAAACGTGAAGCCCGAGGTCATCACGCCCAGGATCAGCACGCCAATCACTGTTCCGGTGATGCGGCCCACGCCACCCACCAGAGAGGTGCCGCCGATCACGACGGCGGCAATGGCGTCCAGTTCGTACATCACACCCATGCCGGATTGACCCGAAATGGCGCGCGCCGCTGTGACAGACCCGGCAATGCCGCTGAGCAGGCCAGCAATCGTGTAAATCCAGATCAGGTGACGGTTCACATTGATGCCTGACACGCGGGCAGCTTGCCGATTGGCACCAATCGCATAGGTGTACTTGCCAAAGCGGGTGTAGCGCAACACGATGTGAAAGATCAGCGCAATTACCAGAAATATGACAACCGGATTGCCGCCCTCGCCAATCCAGGCAAAGTCGGGGGTCAACATGCTGACCGGCATGCCCCCTGTGAACCACTTCGCAAAGCCGCGTGCGGCCACCATCATGCCAAGTGTTGCAATGAAAGGTGGGATACCGGTGAAAGCAATCAGTGACCCGTTGACCATCCCTGCAACCAGGCCTGCAAGGAGTCCCGCGAGCAAAGGCCAGATGATGGGCAGATCGGTGAGATGCGGAAAGATGGCCCGCGGAAAATCGGACACCTGGGCCAGGCTGGCTGACACCACGGCGGCGGCGGCCACGATAGAGCCGGATGACAAGTCAATCCCGCCGGTGATGATGACCAGATTGACGCCCACAGCGATGATGCCGATCACCGACATCTGCAAGATGATGATCTTCAATCGCTCCAGGTTGAAAATGAAGCTCTGGTCGTTCAGGTACCAACCGATGGCTTCAAAAAAAATACTGATACCCAGGAGAACCAGAAAAATGCTGAATTCCGGCGGCAATTTCAGTTTGGGTTTGGCGATGGTGGACGCCGTGCTTGGAACAGATGTGGTACTCATGATCAGTCGTTTCTCTCGGGTTACTTTGAAGCCAGGTCCATGATGGACACCTGGTCTGCGTCTTTGCGATCAAGGATGCCGGTGGCCCGGCCTTCATGCATCACCAGGATGCGATCACTCATGCCCAGCACTTCGGGCATTTCCGATGAAATCATCAGAATGGCGACACCCTGGCCTGCCAGCTGGGAGACCAGGCGGTGAATTTCGGCCTTGGCGCCCACGTCGATGCCACGCGTTGGTTCATCGAGAATCAGAATTTTGGGGTTTGTCAGCAGCCAGCGCCCCACCAACACTTTTTGCTGGTTGCCGCCGGACAGGTTCTGGATGATCTCGTCCATGCCCGGTGTCTTGACCCGCAATCGCTGGGCCATCTCCAGACAGTCTTTGACCAACGGTTTGTTTTGGACAAATCCGTGGCGAACATACCGTTGGGTCAAGACCGCTGCATCCATGTTGTCCTGGATGTTCAGGCTCAGGAAGCAACCGGTTTCCTTGCGATCTTCTGTCAGGAAGGCCATGCCTGCCGACAACGCCTTGGCCGGCGTGTCAACTTTGAGTGGTTTTCCGTTGACCTCGATCGTGCCGGACGAGGCAGGTGTGACGCCAAACAAGGTCTCCGCCACGTTCGATCTGCCGGAGCCCACCAGGCCGGCCATGCCAAGAATCTCACCAGCGCGAATGTCAAAAGATACGTTCTTGAAAACGCCTTCCAGACACAAGTCTTTGACTGACAACACCACCTCTCCGATGGGCACGATCTCTTTCGGGAACATTTGCGTAATTTCACGACCCACCATCATGCGAATGATGTCATCGCGCGTGACGTCCGAAGACGCACAGGTGGCAATGTATTTGCCATCGCGGAATACCGAAAATTCGTCCGCAATCTCAAACAACTCGTTCATCTTGTGTGTGATGTAAACGATGCCTTTACCCTTTGAGCGCAGATTGCGGATGATGGCGAACAGATGGGAAACCTCTGTTTCGGTCAGTGCGGAGGTGGGCTCGTCCATGATGAGGACGTCCGAGTTGTACGAAACCGCTTTCGCGATTTCGACCATTTGCCGGCTTGCTACCGACAGGTTCTGAATCTCGACGGTCGGATCAATCTGGATGTTCAGTTCCGCAAACAAGACGGCAGTCCTGCGATTGAGCTCTTTGTGATCCACAAAGCCCAGCCGGGTTTTTGGCTCGCGTGTGATCCAGACGTTCTCGGCTACCGTCATGTGCGGCATGAGGTTGAGTTCCTGGTGGATCATGGCAATACCCTGATTCAGGGCATCAATGGGCGACTTCATCGTGATCTTGCGGCCATTGAGCAGGATCTCACCCTTGTCCGGCGTGTAGATGCCGGAAATGATTTTCATCAGGGTCGACTTGCCTGCCCCGTTCTCTCCCATCAGTGCATGGACGGTGCCAGCCCGGAGCTTGAAAGACACGTTATCGAGTGCCACCACGCCAGGGAAAGCTTTGCGTATCCCTTGGATCTCCAGCAAAGGGGCTGAAGGCAGGGTCGAAGCTTGTGCAGCGGGGGGCTCAAGTGTGGTGGTGTCTGACATCCTGCTTGCTCTTTTGATCGGGGATATGAATGGAGAAAAGACGCCTCCGCAGGAGGCGTCTTCAGGGAGTTCGTCGATCAGTTTTTGCTTGCGTATTTGCTCAGGTTGGCAGGGGTGACCAACTCAAACGGCACGTTAACAAAGCGTTCAACTGGTTGCTTCTTGGCGAGTTTCAGCGCCGCATCAACAGCGCCAGCGCCTTGGCCTGCTGCGTTTTGGAACACGGTGACTTTCAGGTCGCCAGCTTTCATGGACGCCAAGGCATCGGGTGTAGCGTCAATGCCAGCCACGATGGACTCAGGTGTCCACTTCTTGGCCGCCTTGAGCGCGTTGATGGCGCCAATGGCCATCTCGTCGTTGTTGGCAATGATGGCGTCAAATTTCATGCCTGCAGTCAGCCAGTTCGTGGTGATGTCCTGGCCTTTGGTGCGGTCCCATTTGCCTTCACGTTTGTCGAGAATCTTGATGCCGCTGCAGTCCTTGGTTGCCAGCACTTCTTCAATGTCTTTGGTACGGGTGCGCGCTGCTTCGTTGGACAGTTCGCCCATCAGTACAACGATATTGCCCTTGCCCTTCATCAGGCGGCAGACTTCCTGTGTTTCGAGGGTGCCAGATACTTTTTCGTCAGAGGCGACGAACGCGACGCCAGCCGGCAATTTTTCAAAGTCAACGGGCTTGCGGTTCACGTAGACCAATGGAATCTTCGCGTCGGTGACCATTTTGGTGATTTTGGGTGTGACATCCGTGTCCACCGGGTTCACGATGATCGCGTCAACCTTCTGGGCGATCAAATTCTGGATCTGGCTGAGTTGCTTACCTACATCGGCTTGAGCGTCTTCCACTTGCACGGTGGCACCGGATTTTTTACCCGCATCCACCACGCCGTTTTTCAGGATCGTGAGGAAAGTGTCCAGCTCAGCCATGGCCAAACCGATTTTTTGCGCATGGGCAGCCAGAGGTGAAAACAGGGTGGCTGACACGGCTGCTGCGACTAGAAGCTTTTTCATGAGGATGGGTCTCCAAGTTGGTTTAAGAGCAACGTCTGCGACGTCATTCGGTTAATGGGGTTCTTGTTGGAAAAAATCCGCTGAACCACGAACGTAACTTTAACCAAAATAAAATGAAAATAGAAAAAATTTGCTAAGTAAATACCCCTAGAGAAATTTATTTCTCTATAATTTAAAGTTGCAACACCGGGTATTGCCCATGGCATACGTCGAAGTTCTCTCGCGGTCAATCGCGAATGCCCAACTTGTATTTTCATAAAGTCCTGTCCTGATGAGTATCTTCAATTTTCCTTCTGGTCGCCCTGTTGATTTGGCCTGTCTGGGGCGTCTTGCGGTTGACCTTTACGCCCAGCAATTTGGTAGCCGGCTCGAAGACGCCCGCAGCATGGCCAAGTACCTGGGCGGCAGCTCCGGCAACCTGGCTTTTGGCGTGGCACGCCTGGGGGTCAAGAGCGCCATGATTTCCCGCGTAGGGAACGAGCAGATGGGGCGGTTTTTGATCGAAACACTGCAGCGCGAAGGGTGTGACACCAGCCAGATTCAGATAGATCCCGAGCGCCTGACCGGGCAGGTCTTGCTGGGTCTCAAGGATCGCGACACCTTTCCACTGTTGTTCATGCGTGAGAACTGCGCTGACATGGCCGTGGATGCCGACCAGATCAGCGAATCCTTTATTTCCACCTGCCGCGCATTGGCGATCACCGGCACTCACTTGTCGACGCCGGGTACGCGACGCGCCTCCGAGGTGGCGCTCGCCTATGCGAAAAAGCACGGTGTTGTTCGCGTGCTGGACATCGATTACCGTCCGGTCCTGTGGGGTTTGACGTCACGCGGCGCCGGTGAGAACCGCTATGTGGCAGATGCCCATGTCACGCGTCAATTGCAGGAGATGCTGCCCGAGTTCGAGATGCTGGTGGGTACCGAGGAGGAGTTCTTCATTGCAGGCGGCGTGGCGGGTGACCTCATGGCCAGTTTGCACGCTGTGCGTGCGGTCAGCGCGGCCACCCTGGTCGTCAAACGCGGTGCACTGGGTTGCACGGTGATCGAAGGCGCGATCCCGGTGGATATTGATGATTCGCCCACCTTCCGCGGCGAGCGGGTTGAGGTGTTGAATGTGTTGGGTGCGGGTGACGCGTTTCTTTCCGGTTTGATGGCCAGTCTGTTGCAGGGCAAGGACTGGGCGGAGTCCACCCGCGTGGCCAACGCCTGCGGTGCGATTGTGGTGTCGCGTCATGCCTGCTCGGCCGCCATGCCGACCGCGGCCGAATTGGCGCATTGGTTCGGTGGCAGCCGCAACCCCAAGGTCGATGCCGACCAGGAACTGGCCCACCTGCACCGTGTCACGGCAGCGCGTCCGGACTGGAACGAGTTGTGTGTCATGGCCTTTGACCACCGCAGCCAGTTCTTTGATCTGGCCCGCGAAGCGGGGGCCGATGAGTCGCGTATTCCGTACCTCAAGAAATTGCTGGTCAAGACGGGCGAGCAGGCCGAGCGCAGCTACCAGTTGCAAGGCCACACCGGGGTGCTGATTGACGGGGGTGATTACGGCACCGATGCACTGGCCAGCGCCACCGGTCGCGGCTGGTGGGTGGGGCGTCCGGTGGAATTGCCCGGCTCGCGCCCGCTGCGTTTTGACGGCACACGCTCCATTGGCAGTGCGTTGATTCATTGGCCGACCGAGCATGTGGTCAAGTGCCTGGTGCATTACCACCCGGATGACGCGTTTGAGCTGCGCCTGGAGCAGGAGCAGAAGGTGCTGGAGTTGTGGGAAGCTACACGCGAGAGCGGCAATGAACTGCTGCTGGAGATCATTGTGCCCAAAGCCATGACGCCCGCCGGGACCGAGGACGCCGCGGTGCTGCGTGCCGTCAAACGTTTTTACAACCTGGGCGTCAAACCTGAGTGGTGGAAACTCGCGCCCATGCAAGCCGAGGGCTGGTGCGCCCTGGAAGCCTTGTTGGCAGAGCGTGACCCGTATTGCCGTGGGGCCGTGATTCTGGGCCTGAACCAGCCTCTGCAGTACCTGGCTGATAGCTTTGTGCATGCCACCAATCCGGTGGTCAAGGGCTTCATGGTCGGGCGTACGCTGTGGGTCGATGCCTCGGTGCGATGGTTCAAAGGTGAGCTCGATGATGCCGGGTTCATCAACGAAGTGGCTCATAATTTTGGGGTACTCGTCAACGCGTGGCGCAGCCGGCACAACCCGCTCCGCGCTGCGGCCTGACTCTCCTTTGGACTTCTTTAGAACACCAACATGAAAACCCAAAGACTCACGATGTCGCAAGCCCTGGTCAAGCACTTGGCCGCGTTGCGCGTAGAAATGGCCGACGGCCAGGTGTTGCCCTACTGCGGCGGCGTGTTCACTATTTTTGGCCATGGCAATGTGGCCGGTCTGGGCGAAGCCCTGTGGGCCGAGCGCGCGGCGCTGCCGACCTATCGCGCACACAACGAACAGGGCATGGCCCTGGCAGCGGTGGCCTATGCCAAGGCGAATTTTCGCCAGCGCATCATGGCCGTGAGCACCAGCATCGGACCGGGTGCCACCAATGTGGTCACGGCCGCGGCGGTGGCGCATGTGAACCGCTTGCCCGTGCTGCTATTGCCCGGTGACACCTTTGCCACGCGCACACCCGATCCCGTGCTGCAGCAAATCGAAAATTTCCATCAAGGCGACATGAGCGCCAGTGACACGTTCCGCCCGGTGACACGTTACTTCGACCGTATCACCCGGGCCGAGCAGATTCTGACCGCCTTGCCGCGCGCCATTCAGGTCATGACGGACCCCGCCGCCTGCGGCCCCGTGTGCCTGTCGTTGCCGCAAGACGTACAAACCCACGCGTTTGACTGCCCCGAGAGCTTTCTGTTGCCCGAGGTGCTCCACTTTCGCCGCCCGCCCGCAGATGCCCGCCAGCTCATGGCCGCTGCGGCCTTGCTCAAGACGGCCAGGAAGCCCCTCATCGTGGCCGGTGGCGGTGTGCTGTACAGCCATGCGTGTGACGCATTGCGCGCCTTCGCCGAGGCGCATGGCATTCCGGTGGTGGAGTCGCACGGCGGTAAGAGCAGCCTGCCCTGGGACCATCCGCTGAACCTCGGTGGCATCGGTGTCGACGGTGGCCCCGCCGCCAATGCGCTGGCGCGTGAGGCCGATCTGGTGCTGGCCGTGGGCACACGCCTGCAGGACTTCACCACCGGCTCACACGCCTTGTTTGCGAAGGCCCGGTTGTTGAGCCTGAATGTGCAGAGTTTCGATACGGGCAAGTGGAGTGGCGCCGCGCTCGTGGCCGATGCGCGCATCGGTCTGGGCCAGCTCAGCCAGGCGGCGGGCGACTGGAAGGCGGACGCCGCCTGGACCGCGCACGCCAAACAGCAGGCGGCGGCCTGGGTGATCCGGGTGACCGAACTCACCACGGCCGTGCCCAAGGACGTCTTGCCCTATGACGCCGAAGTCATCGGTGCCGTGCGCGACTCCCTGAACGATGCCGGTGGCGACAGTGGCCAGCGCGATGTGGTGGTGTGTGCCGCAGGCACCTTGCCCGCGGAGTTGCACAAGCTCTGGCGCGCCACCAAACCCGGCAATTACCATGTGGAGTACGGCTACTCCTGCATGGGCTACGAGATTGCCGGTGCGCTGGGTGCCAAGATGGCACGTCCGGACCAGGAGGTGATTGTCATGGTGGGTGATGGTTCCTACATGATGATGAACTCCGAAATTGCCACCTCTGTCTTGCTGGGCCAGAAGCTCATCATCGTGGTGCTGGACAATCGCGGTTACGGCTGCATTGAGCGCCTGCAACTCAAATCGGGCAGCCCCAGCTTCAACAACATGCTGGACGATTGCGTGCCTGAGGGCGGCAACACCAGCCAGATCGACTTTGCCATGCACGCCCGAAGCATGGGCGCCGAGGCGGTGCACGTGAAAGATGTGGCCGAGCTGAAAACGGCCATGGTCAGCGCGCGCGCTGCCCGCAAGACGCAAGTCATTGTGATTGACACCACGCATCACCGCGTGACGGCCGAAGGCGGCTGCTGGTGGGAAGTGGCCATTCCGCAAGTCTCCGAACGCGCCGAGGTACATGAAGCCCTGGAACGCTACGTGAGCGCCAAACAAGATCAACGTGTTTGAAATTTTGAATCTCTCCAAGAAAGAAACCCTGTCATGACCTGGAACGTACGCATCGGCATCAACCCCCTGTCCTGGATGAACGACGACCTGCCCTCGCTGGGCGGCGAAACCTTGCTCGAAACGGCCTTGAGTGAAGGCAGTGAAATCGGCTATGAAGGCTTTGAGCTGGGCAATAAATTTCCCAAGGACGGCCCCGGCCTGAAAGCCAAGCTCGACGAATTTGGTCTGGCCTGCGTGTCAGGCTGGTACTCCGGCTTTCTGGCTGAAGTGGCCCCCGGCCAGACCGATGCCCAGGCCGTTGCCGCGGAAATCGATCGTTGCGTGGCTCACATGAGCAAGCTCCAGTTCAACGGCGTGCAAGTCGTTGTCTATGGCGAGTGCGCTGGCACCATCCAGGGCCAGATCGACACCCCCGTGTCCAAGCGTCCGCGCTTTGCGAATGAAGGCCTGTGGAAAGCCTACGCCGAGCGCCTGAACGCCTTTGGCGAGCACCTGCTCTCCACCTACGGCATCAAGCTGGCTTACCACCATCACATGGGTGCTTACGTGGAGTCGCCGGCTGATGTGGACAAGCTCATGGACCTGACCGACCCGGCCAAAGTGTTTTTGCTCTTTGACACCGGCCATGCCTATTTTGGCGGCGCCGTGGACCCCGTGACCCTGCTCAAAAAACACGTCAAGCGCGTGGTGCACGTCCATTGCAAGGATGTGCGGACCAAGGTCATCGCGCAGGCGCGCAATGACAGCTGGAGCTTTTTGAATGGCGTCATCAACGGCACGTTCACGGTGCCGGGCGATGGCGGGCTGGACTATGAAGGTGTGCTGTCCACGCTGAAAAATGCCGGTTACGAAGGCTGGCTGGTGGTGGAAGCCGAGCAGGACCCCGCCGTGGCTCCGAGCTATGAATACGCCAAGAAGGGGTATGACACCCTGCGCGGCATCGTCAACCGCCTCAGCTGAGGAGCCCACCATGGTCAGTCCCCTGCTTGCCAAGGCCGCGCCCCAAGGCCGCGAAATCGTCAACGTCACGCCGGAACGCGCGGGCTGGACCCACGTGGGTTTTCGCGCCGTGCGCCTGAAGTCCGGCGAAACCGAAACCGTGCAAACCGGCCGCCGCGAACTGTGCCTGGTGGTGCTGACCGGCACCGTCGAGGTGACGGTCGATGGCCAAAACTTTCCTCACCTGGGCACGCGCGACAGCGTGTTTGAAGAGGTGCCTCCGGCTGCTGTGTATGTGCCTGCCGGAAAAACTGTGCTGGTACGCGCAGAACGCGATTCTGAGGTGGCGTTGTGCAGCGCGCCGGGCGACAGCAAGGCGCGTGAGGTGCGCGTGATCGACCCGGCCTCCATGCGCCGCAGTGTGCGGGGCAAAGGCACCAACACCCGTTATGTGTGCGACATCCTGCCGCACGATGACCCGATGGCTGCACACCTGCTGGTGGTGGAAGTCATGACGCCCGCCAGCCACTCGTCGAGTTATCCGCCGCACAAGCACGATGTGGAACAGCCCCCGGTGGAAACGCTGCTGGAAGAAACCTACTACCACCGCCTCAACCCGCCGCAGGGTTTTGCCTTCCAGCGTGTTTACACCGACGACCGCAGCCTGGACGAAGCCTGTGCCGTGGAAAACCACGATGTCGTGATGGTGCCGCGCGGCTACCACCCGGTCACCGCCCCGCACGGCTACGACCTCTATTACCTCAATGTGATGGCGGGGCCGAACCGCTTCTGGGTTTTCAAGAACGACCCGGCGCATGAGTGGATGCTGGCACCGGGCTGAAGCCGCCCGCCAGCGCCTCGCGCAGGTAGGCCACAAACACCGTCACGGCGCGCGGCACATGGGCTGAATAAGGCCGGATGGCGTAGAGCTGTCCGGCAAACGCGCCCACGGGCTCCCACTGCGGCAGCACCTGCACCAGCTTGCCCGCGAGCAAGCTGGCTTGGGCGGTGAAGTCCGGCAACAGCGCAATGCCCAGACCCGTCAAGGCCGCGTCACGCAGTGCCTCGCTGTTGTTGGCGGACAGCGAACCCGAGACCGGCATGGTGACCCGTTCGGCTGCCTGTGCGCTATCATTTTCACCCCTGTTTTTCGGATGGATGGCTTCGAAGGTCCAGGCCGGTGTGTCCTGCGCGCGTGGGTAGTGCAGGCAGTTGTGGGTGAGCAGGTCCTGGGGTGTGGCAGGCACTCCACGCTTGCGCAGGTAGCTGCGGCTGGCCACCAGCACAGACCGGGTGGCGCACAGCGTCCAGGCGACATGGGTGTCCGGCGGTGCGGCGGTGTGGCGAATGGCCAGGTCGAATCCCTCCGTGGCCATGGAGCGCAGACGGTCGGACATGTCCAGCTCCAGTTTGATCTCGGGGTAGTCACGCAGAAAATCGGCCAGCCGGGGTACCAGTTGCTGGCGCGCAAAGGCCACCGGTGCGGTGATGCGCAGCAGGCCCCGCGGCACGCCTGCCAGGTCGCGCACCTGGGCAAAACTCTGGGCAATCTGTTCGAACTGCGCGCGCGTGTCATCCACCAGGCGCTGGCCCGCTTCGGTCAGCTGCACACTGCGTGTGGTGCGGCGCACCAGGGCGACGCCGGCGGTGCGCTCCAGATCGGCCATGTGCTGGCTCATGGCTGCCTTGCTCACGCCCAGCCGGGCCGCCGCGGCCGTGTAGCTGCCTTGCTGCGCCAGCACGGTGAGCCAGTGCAGGTGGCTCCAGAGTTCATGGGTGTGTTGCTCGTTCATGGCGCTATTGTTCATTATTTTGAACAATCAGTTCAGCGCTGCGGTCTTGTGGCACGGGGGTGTCGTCCCTAAACTACACAGGCAAACCGCAAGCGCGCCTTCTTTTTAAACCAACGAGACAAGTCATGACCCACACCGCAGATACCGCCGAAATTGCCCAGTACATCCACGGCGTGCGCACCGCAGGCAGCGGCACACGCACCCAGCCCGTCTACAACCCCGCCACCGGGGCCGTCAGCCGCCAGGTGCGCCTGGGCAACGGGCAGGACGTGGATGCTGCCGTGGCCTCGGCCAAAGCGGCTTTTCCCGCGTGGTCCGACACGCCGCCGATCCGCCGCGCACGCGTGCTGTTCAAGTTTCTGGAGTTGCTGAACAAGCACAAGGACGAGCTGGCCCACCTCATCACCGCCGAGCACGGCAAGGTGTTCACCGATGCCCAGGGCGAAGTGGCCCGTGGCATTGATATCGTCGAGTTTTCCTGCGGCATTCCCCAGTTGCTCAAGGGCGACTTCACCGACCAGGTCTCCACCGGCATCGACAACTGGACGCTGCGCCAGCCCCTGGGCGTGGTTGCTGGCATCACACCGTTCAACTTTCCCGTCATGGTGCCGATGTGGATGTTCCCGGTGGCCATTGCCGCAGGCAACACCTTCATCCTCAAGCCCAGCCCGATCGACCCCAGCGCCAGCTTGTTTCTAGCCGACCTGCTCAAGCAGGCCGGTCTGCCGGACGGCGTGTTCAACGTGGTGCAAGGCGACAAGGAAGCCGTGGACGCGCTGCTGGTGCACCCCGATGTCAAGGCCGTGTCCTTCGTCGGCTCCACGCCGATTGCCAACTACATCTACGAGACTGGCGCCCACCACGGCAAGCGCGTGCAGGCCCTGGGCGGTGCCAAGAACCACATGGTGGTCATGCCCGATGCCGACATCGACCAGGTGGTCGATGCGTTGATTGGTGCAGGTTTTGGGTCGGCAGGCGAACGCTGCATGGCGATTTCGGTGGCCGTGCTAGTGGGGGATGTGGCCGACAAGGTCATGCCCAAATTGCTGGAGCGCACCAAGGCGCTGAAGGTGCTCAACGGCACCAACCTCGCCGCCGAAATGGGCCCCATCGTCACCCCCGCAGCGCATGCACGCATCACCGGCTACATCGAGCAGGGTGTTAAGGAAGGCGCGCAAATGCTGGTGGACGGTCGCGGCTTCAACGGCGCCGCAGCAGGCGAAGGCTGCGAGCAGGGCTTCTGGATGGGCGGCACGCTGTTTGACCACGTCACGCCCGACATGCGCATCTACAAGGAAGAAATCTTCGGCCCGGTGCTGGCCTGTGTGCGCGTACCCGATCTGGCGACCTCGATCCAGCTCATCAACGACCACGAATTCGGCAACGGCGTGGCCTGCTTCACCCGCGACGGCAACGTGGCCCGTGAATTCAGCCGCCGCATCCAGGTGGGCATGGTCGGCATCAACGTGCCGATTCCCGTGCCCATGGCCTGGCACGGTTTTGGCGGCTGGAAGAAGAGCCTGTTCGGTGACATGCACGCCTACGGCGAAGAAGGCGTGCGTTTTTACACCAAGCAAAAGTCCATCATGCAACGCTGGCCCGAAAGCATTGCCAAGGGCGCTGAGTTTGTGATGCCCACCGCCAAGTAAGCGGGTTCAGCTCAGGATCACGCTGGACAGGCGCCGGCGGTAGGTGGCGACGGTGGGGTCCACCGGCGGAATCTGTCCGTCGGCCACCTTCACCTGGGGCGGCTCGATGATGTCCAGGATGGCGATGAAGGTCTTGCGGGCGAGGTCATCGGCCCAGGTCTTGTCGCGCATCAGGATTTCGAGCAACTCGTCCATGGCGGCCACCCAGTCTTGCGCCGCCATCAGGGTTTGGGCTTTGGCGAAGCGGGTGTCGAAATCACGCTTGTTCAAGGCAATTTTTGCGTCAAATTCGGCTGTAGCCCCCGTGTGTCCTGCGCGGTCAGCTGCAAAATCAATAGCATTCATCCAGCGTTGCAGGGAGTCAAACTTGCGCACCAGGCTGGTTTTGGCGATCACCGGGGCAAAAGCGACCTTGGCATCGTCGTCGCGGCCGTCCTGCAGCAGCAGCTTGATGTAGTCAAAACGGGCGTCTTCGTCGTCCGGGTTCTTCAGCATGGCCTGGTGCAGGGCCTCGTGGATGGCTTCGGGGTCGTCGGCCGCTGGCGCGTCGCTTACTTCCACACTGGTCACTTCTGCTTCCAGCACGTCGCCTTCGGGCAGGTGTTTGTCCAGAAACGCCTTGATCTGGCCTTCGGGCAGCGCGCCCATGAAACCGTCCACCGGCTTGCCCTGGAACATCAGCACGCAGGTGGGGATGCTGCGAATGCCAAAGGCCTGGCTGAGTTCCTGCTCCTGGTCGGAGTCAATCTTGACCAGCTTGAAGCGCCCGGCGTAATCCGTCTCGATCTTTTCCAGCAGCGGGCCGATCACCTTGCAGGGGCCGCACCAGGGCGCCCAAAAGTCCACCAGCACGGGGACTTGCATGGAGGCGGCGACCACCTCGGCATCAAAGTTTTCTTCGGTAACGTTCATCATTTTGGGGAACTCGGGTAGGGTTAAGTAAAATTTGATTTTTGATTACTTGCGGGACAGACCGCAGCCGGTGACGCGTAGCGCACTGGCAAGCGCTGTTCTCAACACTATGCACATTCAAATCGGCGTCGTCATGGGTTCCAGCTCCGACTGGGACACCATGCAGCATGCAGTCCACATTCTCCAACAGTTTGGCATCAAGCATGAGGCCCGTGTGGTCTCGGCCCACCGCATGCCCGACGACATGTTCGCCTACGCGGAAGCCGCGGTTGGCCTGGGGCTGAAAGCCATCATCGCCGGCGCGGGCGGTGCCGCCCACCTGCCAGGCATGCTGGCCGCCAAAACCACGGTGCCGGTGCTGGGTGTGCCGGTGGCCAGCAAGCACCTCTCGGGGGTGGACTCGCTGCACAGCATTGTGCAAATGCCCAAGGGTGTGCCGGTGGCCACCTTTGCCATTGGCGCCGCCGGTGCGGCCAATGCGGCGCTGTTTGCCGTGGCCATGCTGGCCAACGACAACCCGGCGTTGCGCGCCAAACTGGATGCCTTTCGTGCCGAGCAGACCGAAGTGGCCCGCGGCATGACGCTGCCCCCCGTGTTATGAGCCGCCAGACCATCCTGCCCGGCAGCGCCGCCAGCGGGCAGCAAACCACGCTGGGCGTGATGGGCGGTGGCCAGCTGGGCCGCATGTTTGTGCAGGCCGCCCAGGCCATGGGCTATTTCACCGTGGTGCTGGACCCCGATGTCATCAGCCCCGCCGGGCTGGTGAGCCACTACCACATTCAGGCCGATTACCTGGACGAGCAGGGCCTGGCGCAACTCATGCAGCGCTGCGCGGCGATCACCACCGAATTTGAAAACGTGCCCGCCCCCGCGCTCATGACGCTGGGCGCCGCGCGCCCGGTGGCCCCAAGTGCCGAGGCCGTGGGCATTGCCCAGGACCGCGTCAAGGAGAAGGCTCATTTTGTGCGCTGCAGCGTGCCCTGCGCGCCCTATGCCGTGATCGAAACGGCCGCGCAATTGGCCGCGGTGACGGACGATTTGTTGCCCGGTATCGTCAAAACGGCCCGCATGGGCTACGACGGCAAAGGCCAGATTCGCGTCAAGACCCGCACTGAGCTGGCGGCGGCTTGGGACGAGCTGAAAAACGTCACCTGCGTGCTGGAAAAAATGCTGCCCCTCAAGGCCGAGTGCTCGGTGATCGTGGCGCGTGGCTGGGACGGCACCTGTGTCAACCTGCCGGTGCAGCTCAACCTGCACCGCGAAGGCATTCTGGCGGTGACCGAAGCTTTTGAAGGAAATATGCCTCTAGCCCAGGCGCAGCAAGCGGTAGCAGCTACTAAAGCGATAGCAGATGAGCTGCAGTACGTGGGGGTGCTGTGTGTGGAGTTTTTCGTGCTGGCCGACGACTCGCTGGTGGTGAACGAGATGGCGCCCCGCCCGCACAACAGCGGCCATTACTCGATGGACGCCTGCGACCTCTCGCAGTTTGACCTGCAGGTGCGCACCCTGGCCGGCCTGCCGCTGGTGCAACCGCGCCAGCACAGCCCGGCCATCATGCTCAACCTGCTGGGCGACTTGTGGGTCGATGGCAAAACGCCCGCCTGGGACCAGGTGCTGGCGCTGCCGGGCACGCATCTGCACCTGTACGGCAAGCTCAATGCCAGCAAGGGCCGCAAGATGGGCCACCTGACGCTCACTGGCGCTACCGTGGCCGAGGTCCGCGTCACGGCGCTGGCGGCGGCGGCCTGCCTCGGCATTGAGGCGTTTTAAGTGTTGCACCGGTCATGATGCTGGATGGATTGGCGGCTGCCTCCGTCGCTGCGGGTGTTGACGCCATCCGGGCAGGCGACTTGCTGGGCTTGCCCACCGAGACCGTGTACGGCCTGGCGGCAGACGCTGAAAACGACGCTGCGGTGGCCAAGATTTTTGTCGCCAAAGGCCGCCCCGCCAACCACCCCCTGATCGTGCATGTGCTGGATGCGGCCAGCGTGGCGCACTTTGCGGCTGAGGTGCCGGACTTTGCCCAACAGCTCATCACCGCCTTCTGGCCGGGTCCGCTGACCGTGATCCTGCCGCGCCGCGCCGGTGTGGCAGCGGCGGCGGCAGGCGGGCAAAACTCGATTGGCCTGCGCAGCCCCTCGCACCCGGTGGCACAGGCCGTGCTCAAGGCCTGCCTGGACACCACGGAACCCGCCCGCAAGCCGGTCTGGGGCATTGCGGCCCCCAGCGCCAACCAGTTTGGCCGCGTCAGCCCCACCACCGCGGCGCATGTGCAGGGCGAATTTGGCGCGGAGCTGTTGATTCTGGACGGCGGCGCTTGCACCGTGGGCATTGAGTCCACCATCATCGACTGCACCCGTGGCGTGCCCGTGCTGCTGCGTCCCGGCGCCATCAGCCGCGAGCAGGCGCAGGCCGTGTGCGGACAGCAAGTGCTATTAAAAGAAGAGCTGGAGGCGCCCGATGCACCTGCGCCCAGGGCCTCTGGCACCCTGGAGTCGCACTATGCGCCCCACGCCAAAGTGCGCCTGATGGACGCCCAAGCCCTGCAGACGGCGCTGGACATGCTGGGGGCGGACATCGACGGCGGTGAAGTCGCTGGCCCCGTCATCGCCACCTATTCACGCGCCATTTTGAAAAGCCGTTCCAGCAGCGTGCTGCGCCGGCGCATGCCGGATGACGCGGCGGACACTGCGCAGCAGCTGTTTGCCGCGCTGCGGGCGTTTGATGCGCAAGGCGTCAAGCTGATCTGGATCGAAACTCCGCCCGACACCCCGGCCTGGGATGGCGTGCGGGACCGGCTGCAACGGGCGTCGGCGGGTTGAGGCCGTGGGCGACTAAAACTTGTAGCCCACCGTGATGCCGTAAGACACGGGGTCCAGCGCAATGTCCATGGTCTGGCCGGTTGAAAAGTGGGTCGTGGTCGTCAACTTGGATTTGGCATAAAACACGTCGACAAACCATTTCTCGTTCACGGCAAAAGTTGCACCGATTTGCGGCGTCAGCACGAACTTCGAATCCACGGTGATCTTGGTCGGCGAGCCACCGGGGTTGGTGGCTGCCGTCAGCTTGCCGCTGCCTGATTCATTGAAGAAATAGGCGTAGGTTGCACCCAGTCCCACATAGGGGCGAAACCTGGCGCTGGCTTCCATAAAACGGTATTGCAGGAACACGACGAACGGCAGGGCCTGCACTTCGCCCACCTGGCCTGCCCCGGCCAGGGCGCCATCGCCGTAGAGCTTGTGTTTGAAAGGCAAGGCCAGTGGCACGTCCACCGACACGTTGTCGGTCAGCATGTAGGTCACGCCGCCGCTGAGTTGGGAGTCCGAACTCACATCGGCCTTGGTGCCCCCCAGAAAGTCAGGCGCGGTCAGAAAACCGCTGGTCACTTGCGGTGCAATGGTGGTGACGCCTGCGCGCACCATCCAGGTTCCGGCTGTCTGGGCAAAGCTGCTGGTAGCGGCCAAGGTGGCAGCGGCAACGGCGAGGAACTTCAATTGGTTTTTCATGAGGCAGTTTCCTTGACGTTCGTTGGGTTAGAGCCAGCCGGCCAGGATCATTTCCTTGGTCACGAGTTGCGCCAGCAGCTTGTAGCCGTAAGGGGTGGGGTGGACGGCGTCGGCAAACAGGTAGCGGGAGACATCGCCCACATTGACGTTGGTCAGGTTGCAAATCAGGGAACTCCCCAGTGAATTGGGCGACGGTGTGGCCAGGTTACAGGCGGTGCTGGTCACGTTGCTCAGGTCGTAGCTTGCGGGATTGGCTGCCTGGTTGCGGTTGTCGGAGTAGGCGTCGACCAGGCGCACGCCCGCGGTGCCTGCCAGGCCTGCTTTCAACTGCGCGTTGAAGGTGGCCGACATCGTGTTGATGAGACCTTGTGTGGCGGCGTCCTGGGCGTAAGCAAACGGGGTTTTGCTGACATCGGGCACGTTGACCACGGCGACGTATTTGGCCCCTTTGCCCACGATCTGCGTCTGTACGTAGGCGGCCAATTGCGCGCCAGCGGTTCCCATTGCCGTGACAGCTGCGGTCGAGGCGGTGTTGGTCGCTGTGGCCTGGTCCATGCCGCCCCCCATCAGCGAGGCGACCGTGGGTGCAATGGCGGCGAGGTTCAGAAACACGTCGTTGCCCCCGGCCATCACGGTGACCAGTTCTTTGCCACTGAAACTGCCGCCCACTGCGGCCAAATGGTTGCTGATTTGTGTCACCACGGGCACCGTGAGCTGACCGAGCGTGGCGTTGGCGCCGCCCAGCAGTTTGTTGCCAGGTCCGACCGGGTGGGTGACCCGCGAGCCGCCCTGCGCGTAGTTCAGGCAACCGGCGTGGTTGGTGACCGGCACGCTGAAGCCGTAATTGACATCGCCATCCAGTCCGGTTTGTGCCGAACAGGGCGCAGCCTGGCCGATTTGGGCCGCAATCAACGCCGTCCAGTTTTTGCTGGGGACGGGGCTGGTGCCCGTTGCGCCTGCAATGCCATTGACGGTGTAGAGGCCACCGCCCAAAGCCGCGACCGTGCCCACCTTGTAGGTGCCCACATCACTCAGGCTGTCGCCAAACGACACCAGGGAGGTGAATTTGACGGCGTTCGACTGGTCGCCATCGCCGCCACCGCCACAGGCGGCAACGAGGAGGGCTGCGCCCAACGCTAGCGGGAGTGATTTGAACTGTTTCATGCAGGGCTCCAAAATGGATTTTCTAAAATAGAACGGTCGTGCTATTTCAGATCCTGATCATAAATCTCAAATCAAACGATGCAAATTGGGGTTAACCCCTTCGCTACCTTGCCAGTGACCCGTGCCTCTCCGGATGCCGCCGTTGGCGTCCACATAGCCGGTTAGCGTGGGCATCGAATGGTCTGACCAAAAGCGCAAGTTCAAAGTGGTAGATGCCTGCGTACAGTCTTATCCGACAATTTGAAGTTCTCATGGCGTAATTTTGACTGTCGAGAATTTTTACATTCAAGATGCTTGCTATGCATTTAATTTCTTTTAAATGTCGTAAGTTATTGATAATTATCATGAAGTGATTGTGGGCGCACTAATTGCTTTAGTCTGAACTGCTGTAGGCAATTACCCAAATCACGAAAAGTTTCCACAAATGAAAATCAAAGCACTGATCGCCGCAATGGCACTGTTCACAGGCCTCACTGCGAACGCGGCAATTGTCAGCGCCTCACAAAATCAGACCGTTAACGGTCAGGACTTCACCTTTGCGCTCGCAACCCCAGCCCATGCCGTCAATACCGGCTCCAAGCTGAGTTTGACGGTTCAGGGCGATTTCAACGGTGAAGATGGCGAGTTCGTGACACTGTTCATTGAAGGCGTCAACATGGGCACGTTCGGCGCTGCGTCTGCTGGCGTCTACGATGTTGTCGACTACCGCTCCGGAACCAACAACTTCAATGCACTGAAGTTCAGCTTCGACTTTCTGCTGGCCAGCGGCCTAACCAGCGCTTACTTGGCTGACGGCGACATTGACGTGCTGGTCGACTTCAACTCCGGCGTGACTGCCAACTGTGGCTGGTCCAATAGCCAGAACTGCATCACCAATGTGGGCACTTCGCCATTTGCAAATGTCGCATTCGACTACCAAACCGCGGTTGTCCCTGAGCCCGCATCGCTGGCGCTGGTTGGTTTCGGCCTGTTCGGCTTAGCAGTTATCCGCCGCCGCAAGTCAATGGAAGGATGATGCTTGCCTGCATCGAAGCTTAAACGGGGCTAACGCCCCGTTTTCTTTTGGCGATGCCCATTCTGCGGCTAACCCCTTTGCCACCCGGGCAATGGCGCGCGAGTCTATCGATACCGCAGTTTCATCCCCAAAATCACGCTGGCGAGCGCCAGGGTGATGGCGTTGGCGATCACGATGGGCCAGGCGGCCAGCATCACGCCATACACCAGCCAGCCAGCTGAGCCGATCGTGAACACGCTGTACATGCCCAGCGAGATACCGCGCACATCGCGTGTTTGAAAGGTGTGCCAGGCCTGGGGTACAAAGCTGGCGGTGGTGAGAACGGCTGACACATAGCCGATAAGTTCAACGGTAGACGGGATGGACATGGTGGGGACGCTGGGGGCTAAAAGGTGTTTGATGAAAAGGTCGAAAAGGTCGAAAAAAGGCGCAACAAGCGGAAATGGGATGTCTGTTCAATTGTCCTTGGCCGCCCAGTCCACCAGCGCTTCAAACGCGGGTCGGACTGCATTGGCGTTGGGGTGGTTGGCAATGGCCACCAGCACATAACGTTTGCCACCGCTGGCGTCCACATAACCGGCCAGCGCGGTCACATCGCGCAGGCTGCCGGTTTTCAGGTGGGCGCTGCCCTGGGACAGGGTGCGGCTGCGCTTGAGCGTGCCGTCGACCCCGGTGATGGGCAGGGACGACATCAGCTCGGGCATCACGGGTGAGGCGTAGGCGGTTTGCAGCAGGCGTGCCAGCGCCTGGGCGCTGATGCGCTCCTGGCGCGACAGGCCGGAGCCGTTGTCCAGCGTGGGCGCGTCGTCCGTGCCGATGCGGTTTTTCCACCATTGGCGCACCACCTCGCGCGAGGCCTCGCGGGTGGCCAGTGGCGCCTGCAGGCTGAGCGTCAGGAACACCTGCTGCGCCATCACGTTGTTGCTGTATTTGTTGATGTCCCGGATGACCTCGGTCAGCGGGGGCGAGGTCATTTCAAAGGCGGGCGTCAACAGGACGCTGGATGGCGCGGGGACCTGTCCTTCATGCACGGTGCCGGTGAGCTTGCCCCCCATGTCGCGCCACAGGCCTTCCACCGCGCGGGCGCTGAAGCTTTTGGGATCGGCATAGGCCACGGCCCACACTTTTTCATTGCAACTGGCCGGGTAGCTGCCGTTGAAGCGGATGCGTGTGGGATCGGAGAAATCCGCCTTGAGCGCGGCGCGGTAATCGCCGCACTCGGCGTTGCCTGCGTTGTTGCCATTCGACAGCGGCACGCTGGTCTGCATCTGCACGCCCGCCAGCGTGGGTTCGATCTGCACCTGCGCCGTGTTGGCCGTGCGGTCGGGCACAAAGGTCATGACGACCGACTTGAAATTGAGCAGCAGGGCGTCGGGCGTGGCGTTGTAGGGGCGCAGCGGGTCGCCGTCAAAGTCGGCCGGGTCGGCGGTGATGGCCTCGAACGCGCTGCGGTCCAGCACGATGTCGCCCGCGATGTGGTGGATGCCCAGGCCTTTCACGCGGCGCAACAGCAGCCACAGGCGCTCGACCACCAGCTTGGGGTCGCCCTGGCCCTTGATATACAGGTTTCCAAACAGGGTGCCGTCGCGTACCGCGCCTTCCACAAACACCGGCGTGCTCCAGGTGAAGGCGGGGCCCAGCAGGTCCAGCGCGGCAAACGTGGTGACCAGCTTCATGACCGAGGCCGGGTTGACGGGCACGTTGGCGCGGTGGCTCAGGCGCGGCGGCCGTTTGCCCTCGGCGTCCACCACCAGCAGGGTGATGGCGTCGCGCGGCACCTTGGCGCGGGCCAGCGCCGCGTCCACCGCCGGGGGCAGGTTTTGCGCCAGGGACAGGCCGCACATAAGGGCTGAAAAAGTGCACAGCAGGGTGGTTTTGAAAGACATGCCCTGATTATCCGGTGGGCCATCTCACGCTGGGCATTAACAAAGTTAGGCTCAAAATCTAACGAAGTTGTGCGTAACTTTGAGTAGAACGGTAAGCAATCAATTGGATGACGTCGCCCGCTACTGTTCTGAGCTGAGGCAGAATTTCATGTCTGCAATGCGGCGCAAGCGGACCTTGTCGGCACGGTTTGTGTAGGGCCGATGCCACCGGGGTGGATGGCTCCGCTCATGTCCCCCGGAGCGGGCTGCGCCCGATCCTCCTCCTTGACTTCGCTGCACCATCCACCCCGGTGTCATCGACAGCCAGCCATGTTGATGCGCAATGACTCAAAAGCCAATGAACGCCAGCAACGCTTGCAGGCTCAGGACGGTGTGGCGCTCAGCACCGTGAGGTCAAGGAGGAGCCCGCAGGGCGGGGGACACGAACGGCGCTGAGTGCTACACCGTCCTGAGTCCCGCCTGCCCTCTTGGGAATAACTGCAAAGGGTCTGTAGCCGTCTTGCGCTTTCGACCCAATGCAGATGTCAGTTCCAAACTAATGGCAGCTGCAGAGTTGCCTATTTACGCTTTTCAAACCAGACACTCGCGACGCCTTCAAGGGTTATCAGCGCAAAATAGCGCAAAAAATAGCGCTTTAGAAAATGAGGTCCTTGTGAATCAATCCGTTGCCCATGCCGAACTCATCGCCTCTTTCAGGAGGGCGGAGGTAGATGCTGCTCACAAATTCGGATTGATCAAAGCTGTTGAAAATAAAGGACCCAAGGCCATTCAGGCGGCCGTCGAAACCGCTGCAAAGGCAGCTAAACGCAGGGATTCGTATGCAAAAAAGCTGAATGTCCTTGGGGTGAGCCTCAAGGATTGAGCGCGGCTCAGTACCTGCACGGCCGACCCCGTCTGCTGGCCTGACAGCACTACAGCCCGCTATGAAGGACTGCGAACAGTCAGGAAATACGTGGGAATTGAACTTCCACCAAGCTGCCGTTGGCGAATGGCTGGATATGGACCATTGCAGTTTTCCCGGTACCAGGCGATTTGCCCGGCATTTTTGCAGCTTAAGTTTGAAGATTGGGTGGTCGTAACTTTGTGAGTGCCCACACGCCGCGGGATCAGCCACGGATAATGGGGAGATGCACTCCTCTTCACGCCCCGCTTCCGGCGGTTTGTCGCCCCGCACGGTGGGCCTGATTGCCGCCGTGGTCACCGTCTTCATCTGGACGTCGTTCATCATCATCGCCCGCGCCTCGGCCGACCCCGCGCGTGGCGGCACCCTGAGCCCGTTTGACATCGCGTATTGCCGCATCCTCGGCGCCAGTGTCATCCTGCTGCCCTGGGGCGCCTGGCTGGTTTACCGCGACCGGGCGCGGGGTGTCGGGCAGTCGTCCCTGTTCGGCGTGTCGCCGCTGTCGCTCAAAGTCACCGCCACGGTGGGGCTGTTTGGCGGGCTGCTGTACGCCCTGCTGGCCTACAGCGGCTTTGTGTTTGCGCCTGCCGCCCACGCCTCGGTGCTGATGCCGGGCAGCCTGCCGCTGTGGACGGCCGTGCTGGCCGCCGTGGTGCTGCATGACCGCATCACCCCGCTGCGTGCGCTTGGCCTGGCCTTCATCGTGCTGGGCGACCTGATGGTGGGAGGCGCCAGCCTGCTGCATGCGTTTGACGGCGGTCATGTCTGGAAGGGCGACCTGCTGTTCATGTCGGCCGCCATGTGCTGGGCGGCCTACAGCGTGCTGGCACGCCGCCACGCACTTGATGCGGTGCGCGCCACCATCGCCATCACGGCGTTTGCCTTTGTGACGTACGTGCCCGTCTACTCCCTGCTGATGCTCACGCAGGCGGTCCCGGGGCAGGTGTTCACGGCACCGCTCAAAGAGGTGTTGTTCCAGACCGTGTTCCAGGGCTGGGGCTCGGTGGTGATCTCCGGCATCACCTTCACCAAGATGATCCAGCACTTTGGCCCTGTGCGCTCCACCATGATCACGGCGCTGGTGCCCGGCCTCTCGGCTCTGGGCGCCGTGCTGTTTCTGGGCGAGCCTTTGCACTGGAACCTGGCCGCCGGGCTGGTGCTGGTGACCGTCGGCATTCTGTTTGGGGTGCGTGCGGTGCCGCCTGTTGCTATGAAAAAAGAAGCTACTTCCGCAGGTAATGCGGGAGCTAGAGGCTGATTTGATATAAAAATATGACCATGAACCTGCTTGCCTTTGACACCAGCACCGATGTGATGTCCATCGCCGTGCAGCGCACGCAAGACGGCGTGGCCGAGCTGTGGCAACACACCGCCCCCGGCGGCGCCCAGACCTCGGCGAACCTCATTCCCGCCCTCCAGCAGTTGATGGTGCAGGCCCAGCTGCAGTTCAGCCAGCTCGACGCCATCGTGTTTGGCTGCGGCCCGGGCTCCTTCACGGGGCTGCGCACCGCGTGTGCCGTGGCGCAGGGGCTGGCGTTCGGCGTCAAGCGGCCCGTGCTGCCGGTGGACACCCTGCTGGCCGTGGCCGAAGACGCCCGCCACACGCACGCCGCCGCCCAGAACCGTTTTGAGGTGACCGCCCTGCTGGACGCCCGCATGGATGAAATGTATGCAGCCTGCTATGTGTTTGATAGCGGACAGTGGACGCAAACACAGGGCCACAGCCTGATTCGCCCTGAAGACCTGATCGGCCAGACCGGCGGCGCCTGGGTTGGCAATGTGTTCGCCGTCTACGGCACGCGCCTGCCCGATACCGGCGCGCTGCGCCTGGACGCGCGGCCCACCGCCGCCGCCCTGCTGCGCCTCGCGCCCGCCTTGCTCGCGGCCGGGGCTGCCGTTCCGGCTGACCAGGCCTTGCCGCTCTATGTGCGCGACAAAGTGGCCAAAACCACGGCCGAGCGCGCGGCCGAAAAGGCGGCGCTGTGAATGCCATGCTGAACCCGGTGGAAGTGCGCTTCGAACCCCTGGACCCGCGGCACCTGGGTGCTGTGCTGCGTTTGGAGCAGCAGGCGTATGCCCACCCCTGGTCGCAGGGCAACTTTGTGGACTCCCTTAAATCGGGTTACGAGGCCCAGATGCTGTTGGCTGGCGACATTCTGCTGGGCTACTTCGTGGCCATGAAGGGGGTGGACGAAGTGCACCTGCTCAACATCACCGTCGCGCCCGAGTACCAGGGCCAGGGCTGGGCCCGCGTCATGCTCGATGCGCTCACCCTGTGGGCCAAGGGGCAGGGCGCCGAATGGCTCTGGCTGGAAGTGCGGGTGGGCAATGTGCGCGCCTTTCAGGTGTACGAGGCGCATGGCTACCGGCGCGTGGGGCAGCGCAAAAATTACTATCCCGCCGTGGATGGCCAGCGTGAAGATGCGCTGGTGATGAGCCGCAAGGTCTGAGTCGGTGAAAATCACCCCATGAGCCTTGACCTAGACGAACGCCAGCGCGCCATGTTGCAAGAGATGGGCGTGCACGTCTGGCTGCCCCTGCCCGAGGCGCCTGCCGGGCAGATGTCGGCAGACGCTATAGAAAATATAGCTATTACCGCCCTCCAGACGGGGGCTGCAGCCCAAAAAGCCTCAAATTCACCAGCCCGGGTGCCGGCACCCCGCGTCGCTGCACCTGCCGCACCCGTGGTGTCCGGCGTCGTGCCGGACGGCATTGCCCACATGGATTGGCCCACGCTGGCCCAGACCGTGGGGGGCTGCGAGGCCTGCAAGCTCTGCACCGGCCGGCGTGCGCCCGTGTTTGGCGGCGCCAGCGCCCCCGGCCAGGCGGACTGGCTGGTGCTGGGCGACCCGCCGGACGATGCCGAGGAACGCGCCGGCATCCCGTTTGCGGACCAGGCCGGTCAACTGCTGGACAACATGCTCAAGGCCGTGGGCGTGAGCCGCCGTGACGCCGACATCAGCGGTGCGGCGGCGGCCTATGTCACCAACGTCGTCAAATGCCGCCCGGCCGTGGTGCGCATGCCCGACCCGCAGGAACTCGCCACCTGCGCCCACTACCTGCGCCGCGAAGTGGCGCTGGTGCAACCCAAAGTCATCCTCGCCATGGGCCGCCTGGCCGCCCAGAGCCTGCTGCAGGACAGCCTGCCCGGCGTGGCCACCATCCCGCTGGGCAAGCTGCGCGGCCAGATCTACCGTTACCAGGGCATCCCGGTGGTGGTCACCTACCACCCCACCTACCTGCTGCGCACTCCGCAAGACAAGGCCCGTGCCTGGGCCGATCTGTGTCTGGCCCTGGATGAGGCACGGCGCGGGGGTTAGTGGGGCGTAATGGGGTTTGGCGGGCGGTGCGGGCTAGTCCCGCCACGGTGGCGCCGCCACGCGATCCGTCTCGCCGGGAATGGCCGCAAAACCATTGGCTTCCCAGCGCTTGGCCGCCTGGGCAAGACGGCTGCGGTCGGTGGAGACAAAGTTCCACCACATGCGCACCGGTTGTTCCAGCGGCGCCCCACCAATGACCACCAGCCGCGCCCCTGACGGACCCGCTTGCAGTGTGGCGCCGGACGCGGTGGGCAGCACCGCCATCGTCTGGGCCGCCAGCGGCTGGCCGTCCATCACCAGGCTGTGCGCCGGGCTGTAGAGGGCCATTTCTGTCGCCAGCGGTGGCAACACCCAGGTAGCGTCGGCCGGTAACTGCACATCCAGGTACAGGGTGGGCGACGCGGCGCGCACGGGGCTGCGCAAACCGAAGGCCTCGCCCACCAGCACGCGGATGTGCACGCCATCGGGCTGTTCCAGTGTGGGCAAGTCGGCGGTCGCAACATGCTGGAAGGCGGGTGCAGTCTCTTCCAGCGCAGGCGGCAAGGCCACCCACAGTTGCAGCCCGTGCAGGCGCCGCGGCTGGCCCCGTTCCTCATCGGTCGCCCGCTCGCTGTGCACGATCCCGCGACCGGCCGTCATCCAGTTGATCGCCCCGGGGGTGATGGCCTGCACCGTGCCCAGGCTGTCGCGGTGCAGCAGGCTGCCCTCCAACAGGTAACTCACGGTGGCCAGGCCGATGTGCGGGTGCGCGCCGACATCACTGTCCGCTGCCGGCGGCAGGGTGACCGGCCCAAAGTGATCGAAGAACACAAAGGGGCCGACGGCTCGCCGGGCGGTGGCGGGCAGCACCCGGCGCACGGTCAAGCCATCGGCCAGGTCAGTCACGCGGCCGGTCAAGTGAAGCAGGTCTGTCATTGGGGTTCTCCTTCAAGCCTGTTCAGAGGGCAGGCTGGCGGGATTCTCCCAGCCGCCCGTCGCGGAAATCGCTCAAGGCCTGGTAAATCTCGTCTTGCGAGTTCATCACAAAAGGGCCGTACTGAACAATCGGTTCCTTGAGCGGTTGTCCTGAAATGAGCAGCACCCGGGCGTCTGTGCTGGCCTCCATCACCACGCCATCGGCCTGCGCGTCGTTGGCCAGGATGGCCATGCGCTGCACCGGAACGGTCTGGCCTGCAATGCGCACCTCACCCCGGTACACGTAAACAAACGCGTTGTGGCTGGCGGGCAGCGTTTGTTCGAAACGTGCGCCACCGGGCAGGTGCACATCCAGGTAGCGGGGGGCCGTGGTGTCGCGGGTCACGGCACCGGTGACGCCCTGGCTCTCCCCTGCAATCACCGTCACGGCCACGCCTTGAGCGGTCACGAATTTGGGCAGCTCGTCGGCTTTGAAGTCGCGGTACCAGGGTGTCCTCATTTTCTCGCCCTTGGGCAAATTGAGCCAGAGCTGGAAGCCCTCCATCACGCCGGCTTCCTGCTGGGGAATTTCAGAATGGATCACGCCTTTGCCGGCCGTCATCCACTGCACGCCGCCGTTTTCCAGCAGGCCCTCATGGCCCGCGCTGTCGCGGTGCAGCATGCGCCCGGCGATCATGTAGGTGACCGTCTCAAACCCCCGGTGGGGATGGTCCGGAAAACCCGCGATGTAGTCATCCGGCTGGTCGCTGCCGAAGGCATCGAGCATCAGGAAGGGGTCCAGCCGGTGCTGCAGGTGGTGGGTCAGCACGCGGGTGAGTTTGACGCCCGCGCCGTCCGTGGTGGCCTGGCCGGTAATCAGCCGCTCCACGGTGCGGGACCGTTGGACGGCAGGAGGGGTGAGTGGGGTGTTCATGGCTTGGCTCTTTCGCAAGGTTGATTCATTCAGCGGCGTCAGTTCAATCGCGGCGGGCGTCCAGACTCCAGGCGCCTGCGCCGTTGGCGGCCAGTGCCAGCAAACCACCGACCACGGCGATGTTCTTGAAGAACAGCAGCTGGGTCACAAAGGCCTGGTCAGCCGGGACGGCCCAATAAGCGTGGAAGAAGAAACTCGCCACCAGCGTGAACGCCGCCAGGACCAGGGCCGCAATGCGCGTCCCGAACCCCGCCAGCAACGCCAGGCTGCCTACGATTTCCACGGTCAGTGCCAGGGCAGCGCCGAGGGTGGGCAGCGGCAAACCCACGGAGGAGATGTAGCCCACCGTGCCGGCAAAGCCGGTGAGCTTGCTGATGCCGGCGGGCAGAAACAGGGCAACAAAGAGCAGGCGGGCAGCCAGGCTCAGCGCGTTTTGAAGGGACTTGGACATGATGGATTCCTTTGAAAAATAAAATGAAAGAAGGGCGATGGGTGAACTTTATTCCTCATCAATCCACTTGGGAATCCCTTCGAATGGATAAGATTGTTCCCATGATGGAACAATCACCCGCCCCCGGCAGCGTTGACCCCAACGACCTGCTCATCTTTGCCCGTGTCGCCGAACTGGGCAGTTTCAGCCGCGCAGCCGAGCGCCTGGGCTTGCCCAAGTCCACCGTGTCGCGGCGGGTGGCGGCGCTGGAGCAGCAGCTGGGCGAGAAGCTGTTGCTGCGCACCACCCGGCGCCAGACGCTGACCGAATTCGGCTTGCAACTGTTGGAGCATGCGCGCCAGGTGGCGTCTGAAGTGGAGGCGGTGACGGCGCTCAGCGAGCGCCGCCAAGCCACCCCGAGCGGGCGATTGCGGGTCTCCATGCCCAGCGATTTCGCCAATCTGCTGCTGGCCGACACACTGGCCGCGTTCATTGCGCTTTATCCAGCGATCCAGCTGGACCTGGATTTGTCACCGCGCCGGGTGGATCTGCTGGGCGAGGGCTTTGATGTCGTCTTGCGCATGGGCGCCTTGCCGGACGATGCTTTGCTGGTGGCGCGGCGCCTGGCTGTTTTTTCCATGGGCCTGTACGCGGCACCGGGCTACCTGGCCGAACACGGCGAGCCACTGGTTCCCGACGATCTGGCCCGGCATGAAGCCATCAGGATGCTGCAGGGCAACGGTGAACCGGCCAGTTGGACCTTGATGCAGGGTGAACAGCGTTGGCAGGGGGTTCCGTCTGGGCGGGCCGGCGCCAATTCGCCCGAGCTGTTGATCCGCCTGGCCTGCGCCGGCACCGGTATCGCGGCGGTGCCCGACTATTTCGCGGCCCCCGACGTGCGCCGGGGCGCATTGCGACGGGTCTTGTCGGCTTGGTGCCTGCCCAGCCCGACGGCGTGGGCCGTGTTCCCCGAGCGCAAGCTGATGCCCCTCAAAACGCGCGTTTTTATCGACATGCTGCACACCGCGCTGGCCCAGGTGCCCGCTTGAGGGCACGTCTTGTCGTGAGGTGTCACATGGAGGCCGCATGGTCCAGGTCCGGCCGGTGCCAGGGGTCCACATGGGTCATCAGGTTCAGCACGCGGTGGCGGGCCAACACGCGCTGGCGCGCCAGCACGGCGATGTCGTGCCCGGCCTCGACGGTGATGGTGGCATCCACCTCAATGTGCGCGTCCACCACAATCATGTCGCCCATCTTGCGGGTGCGCACATCGTGCACATTGCTCACGCCGGGGGTCTCCATCAGGGTTTGGCGAATGGCCTCCACTTCCTGCTCGTCCACCGCGCGGTCCATCAGGTCGTGCAGGGCGTCCCAGGCAAACTCCCAGCCCATTTTGGTCACCATGAAGCCCACAATCAGCGCGGCAATCGGGTCCAGAATCGGGTAGCCCGCCAGGTTGCCGATGATGCCGATGCCCACCACGAGGGACGACGCCGCGTCCGAGCGCGCATGCCAGGCGTTGGCCACCAGCATGCTGGACTTCACCCGTTTGGCCACCGACAGCATGTAGCGAAACAGCAGCTCCTTGGCGATCAGCGCGCCACCGGCCACCCACAGCGCCATCACGTGCACGGTTTGCACGGTTTCGGGTGCTTCCAGCTTGCGCACGGCCGACCACAGCATGCCCAGGCCCACCACCAACAAGAGCGTGCCCAGCACCAGCGACGCCGCGGTCTCGAACCGCTGGTGGCCATAAGGGTGGTCTTCGTCCGCGTCTTTTTTGGCGTGGTGGCTGGCGAACAGCACCACAAAGTCGGCCACCAGGTCCGACAGCGAGTGAATGCCGTCGGCAATCAAACCTTGTGATTTGGCCACGATGCCCACCACGATCTGGACGATGGTCAGAACTAGGTTGACCCCCACACTCACCCAGGTGCTGCGCGAGGCGGCAGCGGCGCGTTCGGCCGGGGTGTGTTGGGTGTCTTCGGTGTCGTCGGCGAGTTCGGTCAATTTCATGGCGTACGGGTTCGAATGTCGCAAGGGGGCTTGCGGGGATGCGACGAGTTTAGGGGGCGCTCGTGTCTGCCGATTGTCGTGGCCGTGTCTTAACGCGGACTTAGGAGCGCACTTCTTACAATAGCGGCATGATATTTCTCGACATGCTGCGCGCCGCCGAGCGCCAAAACGGTTCGATGTTGTGCGTGGGGCTGGACCCCGAGCCCAGCAAGTTTCCTGGCGCCTTCAAGGGCGATGCCAGCAAAATCTACGACTTTTGCGCCGCCATCGTGGACGCCACGGCCGACTTGGTAATTTCGTTCAAGCCGCAAATTGCCTACTTTGCCGCCCACCGCGCCGAAGACCAGCTGGAGCGCCTGATGGCGCACATGCGCCGCACGGCGCCCCAGGTGCCCGTCATTTTGGACGCCAAGCGCGGCGACATCGGCAGCACGGCCGAGCAATACGCCATCGAGGCTTTTGAGCGTTATGGCGCTGATGCCGTCACGCTGTCGCCCTTCATGGGTTTTGACTCGGTGCAGCCTTACCTGAAGTACCACGGCAAAGGCGCGTTTTTGCTGTGCCGCACCTCCAACCCCGGCGGTGATGATTTGCAGAACCAGCGCCTCTCCAGCGTGCCAGGCGAGCCCTTGCTGTACGAGCACATCGCCCGGTTGGCGCAAGGCCCATGGAATCTCAATGGCCAGCTCGGGCTGGTGGTGGGCGCCACCTACCCGGCCGAGATCGAGCGGGTGCGCGCGGTCGCGCCCACGCTGCCGCTGCTGATTCCCGGTGTGGGCGCACAGGGCGGTGACGCCGTCGCCACCGTCAAGGCCGGCTGGCGCGCGGTGGACGGTGAAACGGTGGCCCCGATCATCGTGAACTCTTCCCGCGCCATCATTTACGCCTCCTCCGGCGAGGACTTTGCACAGGCGGCGCGGCGCGAGGCCATCCGCACTCGTGACATGCTGCAGGCCGCCAAACCCGCGGGCTGAACGGTCCGTGCGGCCAGTGCGACCATGCTGATACAAGCTGTTGCAAAGCAGGGGTTCAGTTCGAGGTCTTTTCCCCGATAAGACAAAAGTGGGCCATGCCGATAGGCCGCCCACCCCATCCAGCCTCTTTTTACTTGCCACCTGCCCAGGTGCGGGAATCCGTTGCCATGCCCCAAGATTTTCTCGAAACGGCCAGCCCCTCCTTCAAGGTTGAGGCACCGCCACGGCCTGCGGCTGGCACCGTTGCCCCGCTGACGGGCGCCACCCTGGCGTCTGCCGCCCTGGCCGCGTGTGGAGGAGGAGGCGGCGGCAGCAGCCCGGCGGCCCCCGTGGTGCCCGTCAACATCAACACCACCGGCTTCAGCCACGCCACCGCCAGCACCGACGCGCAGGCCGCACGGTTTCTGCTGCAGGCCCAGTTCTCGGCCAGTACGGATGACATTGCCGCCGTGCGTTCGGCGGGCTACGCCACCTGGCTGGGGCGCCAGCTGGGCATCGCCATCGGCACCACCGGCTGGGACTGGCTCAACAGCCAGGGCTATGGCGAGGTACAAAACACCGCCAACTATTACGACAACACCTACCCCGGCGACTACATGATCTGGAACCAGCTCATGACCGCCGCTGACCCGGTGCGCAAGCGCGCGGCGCTGGCCTTGTCCGAGTTTTTTGTGGTGTCGCTGTCCTCGCTGGACTTCAGCTGGCGCAGCCACGGCCTGGCCCACTACTGGGACACGCTCAACACCCATGCCTTTGGCAACTACCGCGACTTGCTGGAGGCCGTCACGCTCAACCCGGCCATGGGTTTTTTCCTGAACACCAAGGGCAACAAAAAAGAGAACGCCGCCGGCCGCCAGCCCGATGAAAACTACGCCCGCGAGGTGATGCAACTGTTCACCATCGGGCTGCACCAGCTCAACCTCGACGGCACGCCCAAGCTGGATGGTGCGGGCAAGAAGATCGACACCTACACCGCCAGCGACGTCAGCAACCTGGCCCGCGTGTTCACCGGTTATGACCTTGACCAGAGCCAGAACCTGACCACCACCATCGCCCAGACGGGCGGCGGCACGCGCGATGTGCCCAACACCGCCTTTACCCGGCGGCCGATGGTGCTCACGGCCAGCAACCACTCGACGAAGGCGGCCACATTTTTGGGCACCAGCGTTGCCGAGGGCACGCTGGGCGGGCCCGCCCTCCAGACAGCGCTGGACGCGCTGTTCAACCATGCCAACACCGCCCCCTTCTTTTGCCGTCAGATGATCCAGCGACTGGTCACCAGCAACCCCACACCGACCTATGTGGCACGGGTCGCGGCCGTGTTTGTCAACAACGGCGCGGGCGTGCGGGGCGACCTGGCCCGCGTGTTTGCCGCCATCTTGCTGGACGACGAAGCGCGCGGCCCGGCGGGCGTGACCCAGGCTGAATTTGGCAAATTGCGCGAGCCCATGGTGCGGCTGGTGCAATGGACGCGCACCTTCGGCGCCACCTCCAGCGCCGGGACCTGGAAGATTGGCGACCTGAGCAATGCCGCCAGCCAGTTGGGGCAAAGCCCGTTGCGCGCGCCCTCGGTGTTCAATTTCTTCCGGCCCGGGTATGTGCCACCGTCCACCGCGCTCAGCGGCGGTGCCGTGGCGCCCGAGTTTCAGCTGGTCACCGAGAGCAGTGTGGGTGGCTACCTGAACTACATGCTGGACATTCTCAACGTCGGCATACGGAGGTGGGAGGGCTCGCCTGGCGTCGTGGTGGACACGGTCAGCGCCGCCTACACCGGCGAGCTGGCGCTGGTGACCGACGCCGCCGCGCTGGTGCAGCGCCTCAACCTGTTGCTGTGTGCGGGGCAGTTGTCCGCTGCCAGCCAGACGCTGATCGTCACGGCGCTGAACGACCCCGCCACGCCCGTCACCGCCAGCAGCACCGACGCCATTAAACGCAACCGCGTCTGCGCGGCGGTGTTGATGGTGATGGCATGCGCCGAGTACCTGATCCAGAAATAACGCACCACGACCGGGCCTGCCATGCATTTGCTTCAACCCCCCCTTTCCACCCGCCGTGCGTTTTTGAAACGTTCGGGCCAACTGGCCATGACCGGCGCCGCCCTGCCGCTGGCCCTGAACCTGGCCGCCATGGGCGAGGCCGCGGCCTTTGACGCCACCGACTACAAGGCGCTGGTGTGTGTGTTTCTGTACGGCGGCAACGACTACGCCAACACGGTGGTCGCCTATGACGACCCCAGCTACAACCAGTACAGCACCATCCGCGGTGGTGGCGCCGGGCAAACGGCAGGCGGCATTGCGCTGGCCAAGTCGGCCCTGGCCGCCACGCTGCTGAACCCTACAACAGCGCCGGTGGATGTGCTGGGCCAGACGCGCCAGTACGCACTGCACCCGTCCATGAGCGGCCTGGCGGGTTTGTTCAATGCCGGCAAAGCGGCGGTGCAGCTCAATGTTGGCCCGCTGATGATGCCGATGACGCGCACCCAATACAACAGCGCCAACCGCACGCTGTACCCGTTGCCCCCGCAGCTGTTTTCGCACAACGACCAGCAGTCCATCTGGCAGTCTTCCTCGCCCGAGGGGTCCACGGTGGGCTGGGGCGGCAACCTGGGCGACCTGGCGCTGGCGAACAACGGCCAGGCCACGTTCACCTGCATGTCCGTCTCGGGCAATGCGGTGTTTTTGTCGGGCGACACGGCTTTGCAATACCAGGTGAGCACCAGCGGCGCGATCAAGATCAGACCGGCGACAGACAGCAAGGTCTACGGTTCTGCGGCCGTGCGCGCTGCCCTCAGCAGCCTGATCCAGCAGACCAGCGCCCACCGGCTGGAGAATGAATACAACAAGGTCACCCAGCGTGCCATCACGGCCGAGGCGTCGGTGACGAGCGCGCTGGCGTCAACCGCCACGACGCCACTGGCCACCAGCTTCCCCGCCGACAGCTTCGCGCAGCAACTCAAGATGGTGGCCCGCCTGATCAAGGGGCGGACCACGCTGGGCGCCAAGCGCCAGGTGTTTTTTGTGTCCCTGGGCGGTTTTGATCTGCATGACAACCTGATTGCCCAGCAGCCCGCCTTGCTGGACCGGGTGAGCGCGGCCATGACGGCTTTTTACAACGCCACGGTCGAGATGGGCGTGGCCAATCAGGTGACGGCGTTCACGGCGTCAGACTTTGGCCGCACGCTGGCCTCCAACGGCGACGGGTCCGACCACGGCTGGGGCAGTCATCACCTGGTGGTGGGTGGTGCCGTGAAAGGCAAGGCGTTTTATGGCACCCCGCCGCCCGTCAGCGTGGGCGACGTCAAGGACAGCGCCGGCAACTATGCGCTGGCCGACCAGTGGCATGTGGGCCAGGGCCGCTTGCTGCCCAGTACCTCGGTGGACCAGTACGCCGCCACGCTGGCCACCTGGTTTGGTGTGGCCGACAACGAGCTGACCGGCATTCTGCCGAACCTGGCTCACTTTGGCGGAACGGCCCATCCAGACTACCCCGTCAATCTGGGGTTCATGGCGTGATGCTATTGAATTAATAGCTGCTACCGAACGTCCTGCCTGGGCTACAGCCCAATTTTATATAAATCAGAGCTTGAACACGGCCACCGTGTGCACCAGCTCATCGGCCTGGCCGCGCAGGCTGGCCGCCGCTGCCGCCATTTCTTCGACCAGGGCGGCGTTTTGCTGTGTGGCCTGGTCCATCAGCGTGACCGCTTCGCCCACTTGAGAGACGCCCAGGCTTTGCTCGGCGCTCGCGGCGCTGATCTCGCCCATGATGTCGGTCACGCGCCGGATGGCGCCCACCACCTCGGTCATGGTGCTGCCCGCCTGGTCGACCAGACCCGTGCCGTGCGCCACACGTTCCACGCTGGCGGTGATGAGCGATTTGATCTCCCTGGCGGCCTCGGCCGAGCGTCCGGCCAGGCTGCGCACTTCGCTGGCAACCACGGCAAAACCGCGGCCTTGTTCGCCTGCCCGCGCCGCTTCGACTGCCGCGTTGAGGGCGAGGATGTTGGTCTGGAAGGCAATGCCGTCAATCACGTTGATGATGTCGGCGATCTTGCGTGAACTCTCGTTGATGCCTTTCATGGTCTCCACCACCTGGCCCACGACCTCGCCGCCCTTGATGGCTACCGAACTGGCGTGCAGGGCCAGCTGATTGGCCTGGCGCGCGCTGTCGGCGTTTTGTTGGACGGTGGAGCTGAGTTCCTCCATGGACGAGGCGGTTTCTTCCAGCGCGCTGGCCTGCTGTTCGGTGCGGGCTGACAGGTCGCTGTTGCCCTGGGCAATTTCGGCACTGGCCGTGGCCACATGCCCGGAGCCCTGAGTGACCTGGGACACCAGGTGGGCCAGGTTGTCGCGCATGGTGGTCAATGCCTGCATCAATTGACCCAATTCGTTGCTGCCGCGCACGGTGGCTTGAACCCGCAAGTCACCTTCCGCCACGGCCCGTGCCACCGCCACGGCTTCGCCCACCGGACCGGTGATGCTGCGCACAAACATGACCGCCAGCGTGGAGGCGGCCAGCACGCCCAGCAGCAGGGCGGCGATCAGCAGGTAAGTGACGCGCAGGGCCTTGCTCTCGCGCTCGGCCATCGAGTCTGTCAGCGTTTTCATGGCCAGGGCGTTGAATTCAAACAGGCCGTCAATCGTGCGGCTGAACTCGTCAAAATAGTCCGCCGCCGGGTGGTTGATGTCGGTCGCCCCAATCAGCGCCTGCTCAGCCAGCGCCAGGGCTTTGTCGACCGCGGCCTGGTTGAGGTCTGCCTTGGCTTGCAGGGCGGTTTTGATGGCTGGGTTGGCGTCGGTGGCTTTCTTCAGGTTGCGAAACATGTCGCCCTGCAACTGCAGTACGCGCTTTTGCAGCGCCTGCAGGCTGGAGCGCCCCTCGGGGGGGAGGTTGGCCTGGGTCAGGAAACCACTGCCCAGTGCACGCATGACGCCCAGGTTTTCGGCCAGCCAGGGCATGTTGACCATGGTGGACTGGATCAGGAAATAAATGTCGGCGTCAGGGTCCAGGCTCAGTCCAAACGCATCCAGCAGTTCTTCGTTGAGCAGCAGTTGGCCGGTGATCAACGAGGTGTGAAGTTTGGTGCTTTCGGGGGCTTTGAGCTGACGACTCGCCACCCCTTGTTCCAGTGCTCCCCAACTTTGCCGCAATGCCTGCCAGTGTTTTTGAATGCGTTCGGGCGCTGCAGATTGTTTCAATTCAGCGTCCAGGGCGTCCATGGCTTTGGCCACGTTGTCACGCATGGCCGGTCGGCGAGCGGCCAGGTTGTCGTTCCCGTTCAGCATGGCTGCGGACAGGCCGCGGTGCGACTGTGTGAGCTGGATGACCTTGTTCAAGGCCACCAGCGAGGTGCTGCCCTGCACCTCGCTCTGGAAAAATGCCACATCGGCGAAGACCCGCTTGAAATACAGGGCCGACGGCAGGGCCACCATGAACAGGGCAATCGCGCCCAGAATAAAAAACTTGTGTGACAGGTTCAGACGATGCAGCAGAGGCATGGTGTTTTTGGGGTGATGGGTGGCAACAATGGGCAGCACGGCGCTTGTCGGGAGCTGTGCAACAAGGGAAAACCCCAGTTGTGCTGCTCCGTCACCTTTGTATCGGCCAGAACGTTCAAATATTGAGCGTTAATTACTGGCGCTAGTTGGCTTTGGCGCCTTGCATGTCATTGTCAAAAACACCCTCCCACAGTTCACCGCTTTTCCAGGTGAAGGTGCCTTTTCCGTGTTTCTTGCCCGCCAGCCACTGGCCGACATACTGGTCGCCATTGGTCCAGGTGAAGGTGCCCTGGCCATCGGGCAGGCCGTTGGCATTGTTGCCCACATAGAGGTCCCCGGAGGCAAACACCAGGCGTCCGGCGCCATGCGGTACACCGTCCACCACCGTGCCTTCAAACAGGTTGCCTGTGGCGAATTTCAGCTTGCCCTGCCCATGGGGCCGTCCTTTCTTCCAGGTGCCTTCAAACTGTTGTCCGTTTTTCCAGGTGAAGGTGCCCAGGCCTTCGGGCTCGCCGATGGTGAACTGGCCGGTGTAGGTGTCGCCGGAGGCGTAGTTCATGCGCCCCTGGCCCTGGGGCTGGCCGTCGGTCACCGCGCCTTCGTACTGGTTGCCATTGGCAAAGCGCACGCTGGCCCGTCCGGTCGGGGTGTCCTGGACCCAGTCGCCGTCATAACTCTGGCCGTTGGCCCAGGCCATGCGTCCCCTGCCGTGGCGCAGGCCTTTGACGAGGGTGCCATCAAAGACATCACCGTGAACCCACGTCATCTTGCCGGTGCCCGAAAACGTGGTGCCGTCGGGGTCGCGCACAAACGGGCCTGTTAACCGGGTGGTGCCCGCCATGAACTCGCCAGGCTGCGCCGCACTCACGGCCGGTTTGGGGGCGGCCTTGACCTCGATGGTTGCGCCTGGCGGGACGGCGGTCGGGATCACCGTGTTGCCCGCCGCACCGGTACCTGAGGACTGCTTCAGTACCGAGGCTGTGGCCGTTGGGGCTGCCAGCGGTGTCGACGCCACGCGGGCCACCCAGGGGGTGCCACGTTCGCGCGCCAGAGCCTGGGCGTTGTTGCGGGCAATGTCCTGGACCGAGGCCCCTTTGCATTGCCCCACGGCTTCGCGCCACAGGGTTTCGGCTACCTGGGAGGCCTCTTGCTTGTCTTCGCGCGAGAGTCCGGCGGCAGCGGCGCGCAGTTTTTGGGTGCTCTCGCGGGCGCGCTCAAACAGCGGTGCGCAGTGCTCGGCGTTTTCGCCATCGATTTCAGACTGCTCGCGTCGGCGGTTGGCCAGCTCCTGCTGGGTGCCGACGCAGCGTTCGGCAGCCAGTTCCCACATGTTCTCGGCTTTGCGAAAGAGCACCGAGGCCTGCGCCCAGCGCCGCTCGCTCAGGGCTTGGCGGGCGATGTCTTGTACGGCGCCTGCGTTTTTGTGCGCGGCGGCGCATTCGGGCCCGGAGCCCATTTGTTCGCTGATGGCGTCACTGGTTTTCTGGTCATCGGACAGGTTGCGCTGGGCCCGGTCTTTGGCACGGCCCTCGCATTGCGCCACGGCTTGTGACCACAGTGCCACGGCACTGTCGTACAGCCGGGCCTGCTCGGCCAGGTCCAGCTTTTGGGACTGCGCAGTCAGGGCTTTCATGTCGGCGGCCATGGCTTGGTCCGTGAGCGGGCGACACCCTTCGGCCACGGGTGCTGGGGAGGGGGACTCGGTGGCCGGGGCGGGTGTTTGCGCCCAAACGGAGACAGGCAAGGCAAGCCACAAAGCCAGGCGCATGGGGTGTTTCATCAAGTTCATCATGGACGGTGGGGCTGGCTTAAGGGGTGGCAGCGGAGGCAATCGGCATGCTCAGCATGCCTTCCACCATGCCGCGGGCAAAGGGTTGGGTGCTCAGCGCGGGGTCGCTGAGGTCGTCATAAGAAAAACCGGCAGGCGCGGAGGCCAGTGGCATGTCGGTGACCTCAAACAGGAGTTCATCCGGTTTGATGCCTTGCAGGATGGCCACCACGTCGTCGCCCCGTCCCCGTTCTTCGGCGATTTTGTTGAGGGCTTTCATGCGGTCCGGGTCCAGCACCATGGCGTTGGAGGTCAGGCTCTGCTCAATGAGCTTCTGGTGCAGCGAGAAGGCGGCCAGCGGGTTGGCGTTGAGCTTTTCAAGCCCGGCAAACGCCCAGGCATCGGCTTTCTCGAAGACGGTCGCGGCCACCCAGGCCACGCCCGACAAGGTGCCCCGGTTGGCGGCAGCCTGCTGCATGGCCCCCATCACCTGGGCTTGGGTCAGTTTTTGCACGGCGCCCGTGAGTTCGTTGCGGATTCGGGCGGTGGCAGCGGCGGTGGCCTGGTCAATGAGCTGCTGCTTGAGGAGGTCGGTGGCCAGGGTGGCTGCGGCTGATTGGGCCGCTTTGACGGCCGCTTCAGCGGCCAGCGTCGCGCCTTTGATGCCGGAGGTGATGGTGAAGATGTTGTACAGCGTGCCGGCGATCTTGGTGCCGTAGTGGTAAGTCTTCATGCGCGCGCCACCTTCTTCGGATACGCCTTGGGTCCACAGGACGGTCCACAAGGCTTCGTCATCGGTCAGGTTGCCGCGCGCCACTTCCAGCGGGTGCACGCTGAGCAGCCAGTGGTAGTCCTGCGCCTGGGGGCTGTTGGGCGGGGCCAGCCGCGTGTAACCCCGGCACACCTTGAACGGCACCACGTTGACCGACTCGCCGCTGGACAGCTTGACCAGGAAGGGCTGGCCGGCGTCACGGCGCTCGGCCAGCTCCAGCATCATTTTTTCAGTGTTCTTGCGGCTGTAGCCGCCGATTTCGGTGATTTTGTCGCGCAGCCGCAGGGGGCTTTGGGCGGCGGTGGCCACCACGGTCAGGCGCTCGTCGACCCCCAGTCCCCGCACCCACGCCACGCGGTCGTCAGCGTTCCAGTCGTAACTGGTGGCCACGGAAAACGGCAACTCCCACTGGGTGTCGCACTCCGGGTGTTTCAGTGCGGCGGTGCGGGCAATGGCGGGGCGCAGCGCGGTTTCTCCCGCGCCATAAGTGCGAATGTGGCCCAGCAGCGCTTCGTCCACCTTGCGCCCGTCGTCGACGGTGAATTGGGGTCCGGCACAGCCAGCCAGCAGGCACAGGGCAATCAGCGTGAGTATCCAGCGCATGGGTCATTTCCGTATCAATTTGTAACTCGTCGAGGTGACTATGTTACGGCCACCTCACGGCAGCCTGACGCGGTGTCCTTTGGGGGAGAGGGCTCCGGGACGGGTTGAGATATGTCAAGAAGTGCACGGCGACCCGGGCATAGACTTGGCCGGAGGGTGGCCTGCAAGGCGGGGCCCAAACGACAAGGAGACCTGGCGATGGAGAAAATCTGGTTGAAAAGCTACCCGAAAGGGGTCGCGGCCGAGGTCAGTATTCACGAGTTCGCCTCGCTGCGGGATGTGCTGAGGCACAGCTGTGACCGTTTCTCCGATCTGCCAGCCTTCAGCAACATGGGCGCCTCCCTGACCTATGCCGAGCTGGACCGGCACAGCCACGATTTCGCGGCCTACCTGCAGAACACGCTGGAGCTGCGCAAGGGTGACCGGGTGGCCCTCATGATGCCCAACCTGCTGCAATACCCGGTGGCTTTGTTTGGCGTGTTGCGCGCGGGCCTGGTGGTGGTGAATGTCAACCCCCAATACACCGTGCCCGAACTGGCGCATCAGCTCAAGGACTCCGGCGCCGTCGCCATCGTCGTGCTGGAGAACTTTGCCCACACGTTGCAGGGGGTGCTGGACCGCAACCCGCCCATGAACCTGACGGTCATCACCACCGAAGTGGGGGACATGTTCCCGGTGGTCAAGGAGGTGCTGACCAATGTGGTGGTCAAGTACGTGAAGAAGATGGTGCCACACTGGAAGATCAGGAACGCCACCGAGTTCAATGCCGCGTTGCGTGCGGGACGCGAACAGGTGCTGCACCATGTGTCGCTGGGCCACACGGACACGGCTTTTCTGCAATACACCGGCGGGACCACGGGCGTGGCCAAGGGCGCAGTGCTGACCCACGGCAACATGGTCGCGAACCTGTTGCAGCTGTCTGCCTGGATTGAGCAGGATTTGCTCGATGGCAAGGAGATGCTGGTCTGCCCCTTGCCGCTGTACCACGTGTTTGCACTCACCACGAGTCTGGTATTTTTGAACATTGGTGCGCACAACGTGCTCATCACCAACCCGCGTGAAATCCACACCTTCATCCATGACCTGAAGAAACACCGCTTCACCGCCATCATGGGCGTCAACACCCTGTACCGGGCCTTGCTGGATGCGCCTGAGTTTGCCGAGGTAGACACCCAGGATCTCAAGATCGCCATCGCAGGCGGCATGGCGGTGCAGCGCGTGGTGGCCGACCGCTGGAAGGCGGCCACTGGGGTGCCTCTCATCGAGGCCTACGGGCTGACGGAAACCTCACCGGGTTTGATGGCCAACCCCTTGAACATCACCGAATGGACCGGCGCCATCGGCCTGCCGATTCCCTCGACCGAGGCGACCATCCTGGATGAAAGCGACAACGAACTCCCCGTGGGCGAGGTCGGAGAGATTGGTGTGCGCGGCCCGCAGGTCATGCCCGGTTACTGGAACCGGCCGGAGGAGACGGTCAAGGTGTTCACCCCTGACGGGTGGTTGCGCACGGGGGACATGGGGTTGGTGGATGAGCGCGGTTACTTCAAGATCACGGACCGCAAGAAGGACATGATCATCGTGTCGGGTTTCAAGGTGTTTCCCAACCAGATTGAAGATGCGGTGGCTTTGCACTTGGGCGTGGCGGAGGTCGCGGCCATTGGCGCGCCTGACGAACGCTCGGGTGAAATCGTCAAGATCGTGGTTGTCAGGAGCGATCCGGATCTGACCGTGGAGGACCTGCTGGCCCATTGCCGCCTGCACCTCACCGACTACAAGATACCCAAGATTGTCGAGTTTCGTGATGCGCCCTTGCCCAAAACCAACCTGGGCAAGATTTTGCGCCGGGAGTTACGCGAGATGTCGGTCCGGCCCGGCTGACTCACAGCAACCGCTTGAGATACCGCCCGGTGTGGCTGGCCGGGTTGGCCGCGATGTCTTCGGGCGTGCCCACGCCCACCACCGTGCCACCGCCGGCACCGCCTTCGGGGCCCATGTCAATCAGCCAGTCAGCGGTTTTGATGACGTCCAGGTTGTGTTCGATCACGACGATGGTGTTGCCCGCGTCGCGCAATTGATGAAGGACTTTAAGCAGCAGGTCAATGTCGGCAAAGTGCAGGCCGGTGGTGGGTTCGTCCAGGATGTAGAGCGTGCGGCCGGTGTCGCGTTTGCTGAGTTCGAGCGCGAGTTTGACGCGCTGCGCCTCGCCGCCCGAGAGCGTGGTGGCAGCTTGGCCCAGACGGATGTAGCTCAGGCCCACGTCCAGCAGGGTGTGCAGTTTGCGCGACAGGGTCGGCACGGCTTTTAAAAAGTCATAAGCCGCCTCGACCGTGAGGTCCAGGATCTGCGCGATGTTCTTGCCCTTGTACAGCACCTCCAGCGTTTCGCGGTTGTAGCGTTTTCCGGCGCACACGTCGCAGGGCATGTACACATCGGGCAAGAAGTGCATCTCCACCTTGACCATGCCGTCGCCCTGGCAGGCTTCGCAGCGGCCCCCTGCCACGTTGAAGCTGAAGCGCCCCGGGCCGTAGCCGCGTTCGCGGGCGGTCGGCATCTCGGCCATCAGTTCCCGTATGGGCGTGAACAGGCCGGTGTAGGTGGCCGGGTTGGAGCGCGGTGTGCGGCCAATGGGGGATTGGTCCACGTTGATGACCTTGTCGAAATGCTCAATGCCTTCGATCGACTCGTGTGCCGCGGGCTCGTCATGCGCCCGGTACAGCGTGCGCGCCACGGCGGTGTACAGCGTGTCATTGACCAGGGTGGATTTGCCGGAGCCCGATACGCCGGTCACACAAGTGAACAGGCCTACCGGGAATTCAACGTCAACCCCTTTGAGGTTGTGGCCGGTGGCGCCCATCACCCGCAGCGCCTGCATGTCGCCCAGGGTCGCCTGGTGCAGGGCTTCGCGCGCGGCACGGCGCTCGGCGGCCGGGCTGGGGGTGTAGTACGGCGATTTGCTTTTTTCCGGAATCATCGCCTTGGCCTGCACGGTGGGTAGCCATGCGGTGCGCTTTGTCGGCACGGCAATCTTCAGCGTCTGGGCCAAATACTTGCCCGTGAGCGAGTTTTCATTGGCCTTGACCTCGTCAAACGTGCCTTGTGCCATGACCCGGCCCCCATGCAGCCCGGCGCCGGGCCCCATGTCGATGATGTGGTCCGCCGCACGCATCATGTCTTCGTCATGTTCCACCACCAGCACGCTGTTGCCGATGTCGCGCAGATGCTTCAGGGTGTCAATCAGCCGGTCGTTGTCGCGCTGGTGCAGGCCGATGCTGGGCTCGTCCAGCACATACATCACGCCGGTCAGGCCGGAGCCGATTTGCGAAGCCAGCCGGATGCGCTGCGACTCGCCGCCGCTCAAGGTCTCGGCGCTGCGGTCCAGGCTGAGGTAGTTCAGGCCCACGTCGTTGAGAAACTTCAGGCGCAGGCCGATTTCGCGCACCACTTTGCCCGCGATTTCGCCCTTGGCGCCGCTCATCTGCAGGCTGTTGAAGTAGGTGTGGGCGTCGCGCAGGGTGGCGTGGCTGATCTCGAAGATGGCGCGGGCCTGGGTGCCTTCGCCAATCTTCACGTGGCGGGCCTCGCGCCGCAGACGCGAGCCGCCACATTCGGTACACGCCTGGGTGCTGCGGTAGCGGGACAGGTCTTCGCGTACCAGTGCCGAATCCGTCTCCTTGTAGCGCCGCTGCATGTTGGGAATGATGCCCTCGAACGGGTGCTTCTTGCTGATCTTCTTGCCTTGGGAGATGCCCGAGTCCATGACGTAGCTGAACTTGATGTCCTCCTCGCCGGAGCCCTGCAGCACCGCATGCTGAATCTCGGCGGGCAGCGACTCGAACGCCTGCTCGATGTCAAACTTGTAGTGTTTGGCCAGGCTCTCCAGCAGCGCAAAGTAATAGCCATTGCGCCGGTCCCAGCCCTTGATGGCACCGCTGGCCAGGCTCAGGGACGGGAATGCCACCACCCGTGCCGGGTCGAAAAATTCCTGCAAGCCCAAACCGTCGCAGGCCGGGCAGGCGCCCACCGGCGAGTTGAACGAGAACAGCCGGGGCTCCAGCTCGCTGATGGAGTAGTTGCACGCCGGGCAGGAGAATTTGGCGTTAAATAAATGCTCTTTCGGGCTGTAGCCCACGTCCACTGTGCGGGGAGTGCTATCAATTTCGAGAGCAATGGCGCGTCCACCTGCCACCCGCAAGGCGGCTTCAAAGCTCTCAGCCAGACGTTGTTTCAGGTCCGGGCGCACCTTGATGCGGTCAATGACGACATCAATGTCGTGTTTCTCGGTTTTCTTGAGCTGCGGCAGGTTGTCGAATTCGTAGGCCTGGCCATTGACCCGGAAGCGCACGTAACCTTGGGCCTGCATGTCGGCAAATACATCCAGGAACTCGCCCTTTTTCTCCCGCGCCAGCGGCGCCAGAATCATCAGCCGGGTGTCCAGCGGCAGCGCCAGCACGGCATCCACCATCTGGCTCACGGTCTGGGCCTGCAGCGCCAGGTCATGGTCCGGGCAAAAGGGCGTGCCTGCGCGGGCGAACAGCAAGCGCAGGTAGTCGTGGATCTCGGTCACCGTACCCACCGTGGAGCGCGGGTTGTGCGAGGTGGCCTTTTGCTCGATGGAGATGGCGGGGCTCAGGCCCTCGATCACGTCCACATCGGGCTTGTCCATCAACTGTAAAAACTGGCGGGCGTAGGTTGAAAGGCTTTCCACATAACGCCGCTGGCCTTCGGCGTACAAGGTGTCAAACGCCAGGCTGGACTTGCCTGATCCACTCAAGCCGGTGATGACCACCAGCTGGTTGCGGGGAATGTCCAGGTCAATGTTCTTGAGGTTGTGGGTGCGCGCGCCGCGAATGCTGATCTGGCGGGCATGGAGCGGAATCGACAGGGGTTCGGAATCGGTGTGAGGCATGTCAGGCAGGCGGCGCGGGTGAAATCGGGGTCCAGGCACGGCGCGGGCTGGTACCTGGACGTCGTGGGCAACCTTGGATCATAGGCTTTTCGCGCTTGCGCTGCCGCTTGGGGCCACGCCGCTGGACGAGGCGTTCGCTGGGGCGGGCAGATCGGGGACAATCAACGTTTTAGTCAGACCACTGGTGAATTTCAGGGTGAGCAACTTTTCAGCACGACCTCAGACGGATGCGCCTGCCGCGCAAGCCATCCCCGTTTCATCCACCACCATGACCCCGGTGGAGCGCAGCGCCAGTTTTTCGCTGGCGAGCATTTTTGCCCTGCGCATGTTGGGCCTGTTCCTGATCCTGCCGGTTTTTGCGATCGAGGCGGGCAAGTATCCGGGTGGCGACGACCCCTCCTTGATCGGGCTGACCATGGGCATCTATGGGTTGACGCAAGGCCTGTTGCAGTTTCCTTTTGGCATGGCCTCTGACCGGCTGGGGCGCAAACGGGTCATTATTTTCGGCTTGCTGGTGTTTGCCCTGGGGAGCTTTGTGGCTGCACTGGCGCCCAGCCTGACCTGGCTGGCCATTGGGCGGGCGGTGCAGGGCGCGGGCGCCGTGTCCGCCGCCGTGACGGCGCTGCTGGCGGATCAGACTCGCGATGAGGTCCGCACCAAATCGATGGCCCTGGTCGGGGCAAGCATCGGGCTGATGTTTGCCTTGTCATTGGTGGCGGCTCCGATGATGGTGGCGCACATCGGCTTGGCGGGCCTGTTTGTGTTGACTGGCGGGCTGGCTCTGACGGGGGTGGCGGTGGTGATCTGGTGGGTGCCAGCCGAGCCGCTCAAACACAAAAATATGCCGCGCGGACGTTTGAGGGATGTGTTGCGGAATCCCGCTTTGTTGCGGCTCAATCTTGGTGTTTTTGTGTTGCATGCGGTGCAGTTGGCCATGTGGATGGCGGTGCCGGCGCTGTTGGTGCAGGCAGGGCTGCCGCGTGAGCACCATTGGTACATCTACCTTCCGGCCGTTCTGGCCTCATTTGTCGTAATGGGCGGCAGCTTGTTCCCGCTGGAGAAGCGGGGCTACCTGCGCGCTGTGTTTTTGACGGCGGTAGGATTGATTGCCGTGGTACAGGCCGGTTTTTATGGCGTCGCCTCCGGCGCACCCGGCGTGGGGGCATTGGGCGGCCTGTTGTTTGTCTTTTTTTGCGGTTTCAATGTGCTGGAGGCCAGCCAGCCCAGCATGGCGTCGCGCGTGGCACCGGTCCAGGCCCGCGGTGCAGCGATGGGGGTGTACAACACCTTGCAGTCGCTCGGGTTTTTTGCCGGAGGTGTGGCAGGCGGCTGGCTGATGAAGCACCTGGGTGCGCAAGGTCTGTTTGCGGTGTGCGGCGGCGCTACGCTGGTGTGGTTGCTGGTTGCCTGGCCGATGAAGGCGCCCCCAGCCAAAGCGCCGGAGCTTGAACCAAAGGCGGGATAATCGAACCAGAAATAGTAATTGCTGGACAGACCTGTTGCGCTGTCCTCATCTGATTAAGGAAGAAACCATGGCATCTGTAAACAAAGTCATTTTGGTCGGCAATTGCGGCCGCGACCCTGAAATCCGCTATTTGCCGTCGGGCCAGGCGGTGGCCAATATCAGTGTGGCAACGTCCTCGCGCCGCAAGGACAAGAACACCGGCGAAAACATCGAAGACACCCAGTGGCACCGGGTGACGTTTTATGACCGTCTGGCTGAGATTGCCGGTGAATACATCAAGAAGGGCCAGCCTATCTATGTGGAAGGCCGTCTCAAGTATGGCAAATACACCGATCAGGCCGGTGTGGAAAAAAATACCGTCGACATCATTGCCACCGAGATGCAGTTGCTGGGCAAGCGCGAAGGCATGGGCATGCCCGGCGGCGATGAAGGCGGCGGAGGCGGTGGTGGGTATTCGCGTCCTGCACCGGCAGCACGCCCGTCGGTACCTGCGCAGGCGCCCCGTCAGGCACCGGCACCGGTGCAGTCTCGGCCCGCCAGTGGCTTTGATGACATGGACGACGATATTCCGTTCTAGGGCCTCGTCAGATCAAGATTGAAAAAAGCCCGCAGTGCACAACACTGCGGGCTTTTTGTTTGGGCTTGCCGGGCCGCTGCAGACGTCTAACCAATGCAGCGGGAATTGGCTCCTTCAATACGTACGGCCCTTGGTAACCGACTCGCGCGTGATGCGCCAGGCGCCCTTGACCAGCTCCAGGTTAAGCGTCTTCTCGACCACATCTTTGTAGTCCACAGAGCCGTATTCTTGCGTGAAAGAGACTTCGGCGTTGTTGCCTTCGCAGCGTACCGGCTTGACATTCTTCAACGTCGTCTGCAGCTCGCCTTGCTTGGTGATACGTTTTTTGCGCAGGTTTTCCCAGGCGCTGTGGCTCATGCCCATCGCTGGCACAAAGGAGTCGCTGTAAGCCCCCAGATAGGTGGTGACGTCTTTGCGGTTCCAGGCGTTCAGCCAGTTGTCAACCGCCGGGGTCAATTTCTGGCACGCGTTGGCATTGGCATTGACCGGCGCTGGCGCAAGCGGGGTCACGGGCATGGGCATCACCAGCGCGACCTCTGACTTGGGCAGGTTGTCTTTGTCCAGTACCGTGGCGGCTGGCAGCTCGGTGTTGCAGCGCTGCAGATCGTCATCGCTTTCGTTGCCGCCTGGTGCGGGGGGGGCTTCTTGCTCCAGCGGACGCAGTTTCAGGGCAGCGAGCAAGGTGCTGGAGGTGGCCAGCACGCGGGTCTTGGCCAGACGCAGGTCGTATTCCGCCTTGACCAGGGCGATGCGGGCTTGAAACAGCTCGTTTTCTGTGTCCAGCAAGTCCAGCAGGGAGCGCTGGCCAATGTCAAACTGCTGGCGGTAGGCTTCGCGGGCTTTGGCGGTGGACAACTCGTGCAGCGCCAGCAAGGTCAGCTGTTGCTCCAGACGACCGATGTCGTTGTAGGCAATCTGGGCCGTTTGGCGAATGTCCCGGCAGGCTTTGTCCCGCAGTTCATAGGCGGCATTGAGTTTGGAGACATATTGGCTGATGCGGGCCTGGTCTGCACCACCCCGGTACAGGTTGTAGTTCAACACCAACTGCAAAGCGCTGTCGCGGTAATTACCGGCGACGCCCTGCTGGTTGCGCTCCAGGCTTTGACGAGCCACGAGTTCCAGTGTGGGCCAGTTGGGCGCTCGCCGGATGTTGGCATCGGCCCGATAGGCCCGGATCGTGGAGACTGCCGCCAGAAACTCCGGGTTGTTGGCAATAGCGTCGGGCAACATGTGTTCGCGGGCAGGCAGAAACTGGTCCAGTACAGGCGCGGTATCCAAATTGGGTGCCGGTGTTTCACCGGTCAAACGCTGATACCGGGTGGACACATCGTGCAGGTTGCTGGACTCTGTCAACCAGTTCGATTCCGCCAGCGCCAGTCGGCCGGAAGCTTGCTCCAGGTCAACACGGCGTCCTACACCGGCGGACACGCGGCTGGTGATTTTTTTGTGGACATCGGCATGAGTCGCGTAGTTGTCACGGGCCAGGGTCACGGTTTCTCGATAACGCTGAACATCCAGGTAGGCCCGGGTGGTCTCCAGGGCCGTCTGGTCGCTGGCACCCAGTAACTCGTAATAGGCGACCTGGCGGTTGTGGCCGAGTCGACGCACGTCGCTGTTGGTGGCATAGCCGTCAAACAGGGTCTGACGTAGCTGGATGGTGGCGCTGGAGCCTGAATAGTTCAAGGGCGATGCCAATGTGGGATTCAGTGTGGAGCGGGGGCCCACTGCCGCTTCAAGATCGATGCGGGGACGCCAGCCACCTTTGGATACATCCTGCTCGCTCCTGGCGGCTTCCAGGTTTTGGTACTTGAACTTGACGTCCGGATTCTGGAGCACTGCGCGCTCGACCGCATCTTTCAGATTCGTGGGTGTCTGGGCCGATGCATGCAGGGCTGACAGGCCAAGAATGGCGAGTACGAGTGGCAAAGGCTTTAGGGTCATAATTATCTTGCTGAAGATCGGCATTCGCGCAGTGAGAGATCCGAAACTGGGCTACCGTGGGTTGGTGTGTGACTGGCCTGCGGATTATAGAGTTTGCATATATCAGATATTTAGTCTGTGTTGTGATTATTCGCACTACTTATTGATTTTTTTTACACATGTTTACACCCGATCGGATGACTGTCGTTTGAATGTCTCGTCTCTATTGAATCGCTTGGCTGAGAGGATCAGGCTGATTCGGGCGGCACGATGGGTGACTGGAATGGCGATCGCCTTGCTATTGGGGGCTTGGTCGTACTCGGCACCTGATTTTGACCGGATGCTTGAGATGGTGGTGCAGCGCGGTGGCAGTGTGGCCGCCCAGAGGTTTCAGAGTTGGCGCAACTTGACGCAAGCCATTGGCGGTGGTTCCGACCTGGAGCGGTTGACGCGGGTCAACGAGTTTTTCAATCGGCAGATTGTTTTTGGCGAAGACTCGGCTATTTGGGGGCAGCTTGACTACTGGGCAACCCCTTTGGAAAGCTTGGGGCTGGGTCGTGGTGATTGCGAAGACTACGTGATTGCCAAATACTTCACGCTTCGCATGGTGGGTATGGCGCCCGAGAAGCTCCGGTTGGTCTATGTGCGTGCCCGAACGGGTTCCGGTGATGCGGTGGCTGCCCAGGCCCATATGGTGCTGGCTTATTACGCTCAACCCGATGCCGAGCCGCTGGTGCTTGACAGTTTGATCAGTGACATCCGGCTGGCATCTCGTCGACCCGATCTCTCCCCCGTGTTCAGCTTTAACAACGAGGGTGTTTTCACCGGCGCTCCGGGCAAAAGTGATGTCAAGATTGGCGGCATTGGCCGTCTGTCCCGGTGGGAGGACCTGTTGAAGCGCGCGCGGGCCGAGGGGTTTGAATAGAGATGTTTGATTGAGGAAAAATACCATGTCGTTGTACCGTCAACTTTGGCTTGCCATCATCACCAGCATGTTGCTGGCTTTGGGTGGCGGCTTGCTGGCGTCGCTTGTCAGCGCCCGAAGCTTTCTGGAGTCGCAACTTTCGATCAAAAACACAGACAACGCGACAGCGTTGGCACTTTCCCTCAGTCTGAGCAACCCGGATGCCACCGTGATCGAGTTGACGGTCGCGTCGTTGTTTGACGGCGGACACTATGAGTGGATTCGTGTCACGGATCCGCTTGGAAAAGTGATGGTCGATAGGACCTCACCGCTTGGAGACACCGATGCGCCGGGCTGGTTCATCCGCTTGTTACCGATCAAGGCGGAGGAGGGGCGAGCCCAGATCAGCAGTGGCTGGAAGCAGGTAGGTGTTGTTTCTCTGGCCAGTCACAGTCGATTTGCTTACGGTGCGCTCTGGAGGAGCGCTTATGAAATGGTGATGGCTTTGACTTTGGCAGGACTCCTGGGGGGGTACCTGGGTGCCCTGGTGCTTCGCCGATTGCGTGGACCGCTAGATGCGGTGATTGGGCAGGCGAATGCCATTACCCAGAGGCGGTTCGTCATGATTGATGAGCCTGACGTTCCTGAACTGAGGCAGCTGGCGGCCGCCATGAACACCACCGTGGGGCGTTTGAAGGCCATGTTTGATGACGAAGCTTCGCGGCTTGATGCTGTGCGTCGTGAAGCGAATTGCGACCCGCTGACGGGGCTGGCCAACCGCAGCAATTTCATGGCGCGGCTGCGTGACGTCTCCATGGCGGAGGATTCAATGGGCGGCACCATGTTCATTGCGCGTTTGGGCCACCTTGCCTCTGTCAATCAATCACTGGGCCGCGATGCGACGGATGAACTGCTGCTCGCATTTGGAAAGGTAATGACGGATGCTGCCCTTCAACATCCTGAGGCGTTGGCCGCGCGGTTGAATGGTGCCGACTTTGCCCTGCTGGTGCCGGGTCTCCCCACGACCAAGGGCGTGGCGGATGGGCTGTTGCAGGCACTGACGCAGGCCGCTACGGCCTTTTTGCCAGATCAATCCAGCACGTGGCTGGGTTGTGGGCACTTTCCGCGTGGCATCGCTATTGAAAAGATTTTGGCTCAGGTCGACGCCGTCCTTGCAACTGTTGAAGCGGGTGGCCGCAGTGGACTGAGTGCGGTGGTGGATATGCATGAAGGTGACGCTGCCCCCAGGAGTTCTGCTGAATGGTCCAAGATGATTTTGCAGGCGCTCGAGCAGCGCTGGGTACGATTGGTATCGTTCCCGGTGTCCGGGCTTGATGGCTCGCTGCTGCACCGGGAATGTCCCTTGCGGCTGATGTTTGATGCGAACGGCGACTGGCAGCCTGCCGGCCGTTTCCTCCCGTTTGCGGAACGTTTGAAACTCACCCCGCAGCTGGATCTCGCGGCAGTTGCTTTGGGGTTGGACGAACTGGAAGCAGATCCACTGCTGAGTGGCTTGGCGATCAATCTGTCTGCCAGCTCGATTCAACTACCCGAGTTTCGAGTCGAGCTGCTGAAAATACTGCAACGACGTCCGGGCACGGTACGTTTGTGGCTTGAGGTGGCAGAAGTCGGCGCGCTGGCGCATTTTGATGCTTTCCGCGCGCTCTGCGAAGAGGTTCGTGATCTGGGCTGCCAAATGGGTATTGAGCATTTTGGGCGACAGTTCAGTGAAATCGGTCGTCTGCATGATCTTGGGCTGGACTACATCAAAGTCGACGCCAGCTTCATCCGTGGCCTGGAGACAAATATTGGGAATCAGTCGTTCCTCAAGGGGTTGTCGTCGATCGCCCACGGCATTGGCTTGAAGGTGATTGCCGAGGGTGTTGCAACGGAGTTTGAGCTGCAAGCGTTGAAAAGTCTGGGCTTTGACGGCGCGACAGGCCCCGCGGTACGCGATATCGCGGTGCGATAGAGAAAGGGATGACCTGCACGGCAGGTCATCCCTTCATCACTGGACTGGTCGGTGATCAGTCCGTAATCAATTTCCCTTTGCTGATCAAGTCATTGATGACTTGTTGATCGGTCGTGAAGCCTGAGGTCAGATTCACGCCGGTAAAGACAACTTGCTGAACATCATTGTTCGTGACGTTGGTGGGGTTGGTCGCCACCGCGTTGTTGTCACTGAAGGCTCCCGTCGTGCTGATGTACAGCGTCGTGTTGCCGCCCGAGAAGTTGAAGTGCAGGTAGTTGTCAAGGCTCGCTGCGGTATTCGCTTCTCCCGTCAACAGGTCTTTGAGGTTCAGCACGTCGCCTCCTGAAGCGGCTGTGCCGGTGGTGAAGAGGTTGATGGTGTCAACTACTGGCGTAGTTGTTGTTCCATGGTCGCCAAAGGACCAGACGAATACATCTGACGCTGTGTCCGCTACTCCTGTGTCGCCACCTGTCATCGTGTCGTTGCCAGCGCCGCCGCGAATTGTGTCTGCCCCGGCATTGCCAAAAAGCTGATCATTGCCGTCTCCGCCGCTCAGAATGTCGTTGCCGGCGCCGCCCGAGAGATTGTCATTGCCAGCATTGCCATAAACCTGGTCATTTCCTGTGCCGCCATTGAGTGTGTCGTCGCCGGCATTACCAATGATCAAGTCAGGGGTAACAACTGTCGATCCATTCAATGTGTCAGCACCGGCGGTGCCAATGGTGACCGACGTTTGCTCCACGTTGACGGTGATGGAGCTTGATTGTGTGTCTCCGTCACGATCGGTCATTGTGAAGTTCAAGATATCCACAATCAAGCCGGTAACCGTCGTTGGCGGCAGGTAGTTGTAGGTGCCATTGTCCATATCGACAGAGAAGTGACCGCCAGCTGTGGTCGTTACTGTCAATGTATTGGTTGACGTGTCGAACGTGCTGTTGTTGGTTCCAGTAACCGTAACCGAGCCAGCACCCGCGGGGTTGTAGGTGTACGTACTGCCACCAAGAGCAATGGATTTCACAAAGCCCGTATCTGCGCCCAAGTTGGCGACAATGCCGCCCGCGATGAGTTGTCCTCCCACCACGTTTTGAACAGTACTGGCCAAAACATTGTCAAGTTGAGAGAAGTTGTTGACGATCACCCCATTCAAATTGGTGCCACTTTGTCCGTCATAGGCTATCGGATTGAGGTAAGCCACGTCGGTGATGCCAGAACCCATGCCGATAGAGAAGGCCTTCACTTGGTTGTTGTTCAGGAAAGTCGTCCATGTCGCCTCTTCGGTGGTTTGGATGCCTACGTCCGGGTCACTTGTAGGGCTGGATCCATTTCCGTTCGTGGCGCCATCCTGCAAAACATTGACTCCACCAGATCCGAAAGTTGGAACACCATCTGAGAAGAAGTAGGCAAGATTTTGTGCATTGGTCAATTTGCCCGTGCCGCCATATGCAGTCATGCTGTCTGCGAGTGCTGCATCGTAGTTGGTGCCGCCAGCCGGGCCTGCTGCCATGATCGCGTCCAGTTGGGCTTTGGCTGTTGCAACATCAGTCCAAGTCGTTCCCACTGGATTGGCATTGGTTGAGAAGGTCACAAGTCTGATCTTGACCGAGCCAAATTCGTCGTAACGATCCAGGAGGGCCTTGATGGAGTCAACGGCGCTGACCAGTCGGGTTGTGCCATTGACGCCATCGGTCGTGGCCATGGACCCAGAGATGTCCAGCGTGATGATCAGATTGGTATCGATCGTGGCAAGGTTCGCTGTGATTGGTGCAATGGCATTCGGTGCATCGTCTTCCACATTGATCGTCAGCAAGCCAGTGCCGACTGACGTGCCATCGTTTGCACCGACGCCAAAACTTAGTGCGCGAATATCTTCGCCTGTGCCTGCCTGGTCAATAGGTGCTTGCAGGGTAAATGTGTAGTTGCCCGCGTTGTTGATGGTCAATGTACCCACGGTGGTCGAGCCTGCTGTACCCGTGTAAGTGTGACTGTCTGGGCTCAGAGTCCAGATTACAGCGACCCCGTTTGAAGTGATGCCGGCTGGGCCAGAAGTCAACGTCCATGCGGAGATGGGGCTGAGTTCAGGGTCGGTAGCCACCATGGTTCCCGAGAACGTGGTCGAGTTGGTGGTATCTGGCGTGCCCGTTGTGTCTGTCAATCCATTCACCAAGCCTTCCTCGGACACATTTTGGGTTTGGTTGATGACAACGGGCGCATCGTTGGCTCCCTGCACGGTGATGTTGAGGGTTGTGGAGGCCGTGCCGCCGTTACCGTCACTGATGGTGTAGGTGAAGGTATCGGTGACATTCTGGCCCGCGGCCAGAGCTTGGGCTGCAGCGCCCGGGGTGTAGGTGTAGGAGCCGTTGGCGTTGATCACCACCGAGCCGTAAGTACCGGCGACGCTGGTGGCCACATTGCCCGAGGCCGAAGCGGGCGTGCCTGCGGCCACGCCAATGACATTGAGCGTGGTGCCCGCATCGACATCGGAGTCCTGCCCGGCTGTGCCGGGGGTCACATCGCCTGAGACGCTTGGCGCATCTTCGCTGACCGTGTTGACATCAGCTATAGCGACCGGCCCGTCATTGGATCCGTGGATGGTGAGGGTCAGCACCGCAGTGGTGGTGGAGCCATCGCCGTCCGTCAGCGTGTAGGTGTAGGCGTCGGTGAGGGACTGGCCGGTGGCCAGCAGGTTCACGGCCGGATCGGCGTTGTTGAGCGTGTAGGTGTAAGAGCCGTTGCTGTTCAAGACCAGCGAGCCGTGGGCCAGGGTGACGGAGGCGGGGGTCACGGGCGTGGCATTGGCATCGGCGCCGACGGTGTCATTGGAGAGCACGGAGCCCGAAGCCACCAAGGCGGAGTCCTCGGTGACCGAATTGGCGTCCGCCAGGGCGACAGGCAGGCTGTCGGTGATGACGATGTCCAGCGGGTTGACGGCACTGGTGAGGCCATTGGAGTCGGTCACGCTGAGCGGGAAAACCGCCGTCACGGGGCCATTGACACTGTGCACGACGGGATCAAAGGTATAGCTGACCTTGCCGGTGGCGGGATCAAAGGCGGAGAGCTTCAAGACGCCGTCAGGCGTGGTGATGGCCACCGGGGTGGTGGCCAGGTTGGCCAGTTGGGCGGCCGTCACGGGCGTGCTGCCCACCGTGAGAGAAGCCAGACCGGCCGGTGCGGTGACCGTGAAGTCACCCGCGATGGGGCCATCGGTCTCGGCCACAGTCTTGTCGCCGGCGGCGGCGGGACCATTGGCATCGGGCACGGTGACCGAAGGGGCGCCATCGGTGTTGCCGTGGATGGTGAGGGTCAGCACCGCAGTGGTGGTGGAGCCATCGCCGTCCGTCAGCGTGTAGGTGTAGGCGTCGGTGAGGGACTGGCCGGTGGCCAGCAGGTTCACGGCCGGATCG